>JAOTWF010000058.1 GCA_029863005.1 Gammaproteobacteria bacterium
TCGAAGGACCTCAATGACTTGCACGGCGTGCTGCGCCAGATCCACGCCCTCAAGCGCACACTCCGGCGCGCGACGATTTAGGAACGGATGACGGCCGTGGCTGGCGGGCTAACCATTGGAACGCCGGCAGGATTCAACGCGGGGTCATTTCGCCAATAAAGCGGTCCGCCTCGGCGATGGATTTGTTCATATCCCGGATCAGCGCGGTAATATCGGCTTCGACCCTGGCCCGTTCGGTTCGCAGCGAGGCAATGGCGCGCGAGTTCAGGTTGTGTTTGAGGAACAGGACGCGGTCACGAAACGCTCCAAGCACCGGGTCAAGTTTCTTTTCGGCATTTTTCATAGCTCCGATGAGCTGCTGATAACGGCCCCGGGTTTGACGAAATTGGCGTTCGCTCGACCGGCGTAGATCCTGGCTGGTGTACTGGTCCAGTTCCTTTTCCCACTCCTTGAACAGATCGCCGGCCACTTGTTCTACGTCAGATATGCGCTTGTGAACGACCGACGCTTTTTTTTCACTGCTTTCGTATTCATCTTTTAGGTTTTCATACTGCTTCTGCAAGTCGCCCCCGTCGAAGCCGGTAACGGCGATAAATTGTTGCAGGGCCGACTCAAATTGTTTCTTGGCTTCCTGCTGCGCATCGCGCGCGTCGCTGACGCGGTCAACCAGGATGTCGCGCTTTTCATAACCGAATTTCTCCATGGCACCGTAGTAAGCGCTTTGACAACCCATAATCATGAGGACAGCTACGAACATGAGAAGGACAGCGAACATCCGGGGTATCGATAGGTAAGCAGACATGCGATCACGCTCCTTCGTCATTTTTTCCGGTTTGTTATTGCTATTATAGCGTTCAGTCCCAGAGCCCCAATTTCTTCATGCAGCGATATTGCAATTATTTACAATTTGGATGGAACCTCGAATCTTGATTACAGCATAAAATAACAGAGTCTTTTCTAGGGGGCATTGGGAATGTCGCCGTGGTGCGAACTTGACGCCAAGCTGACAGGATTACCCATTCATCCAAGCCGGAGGTTTCGACATGAATATTCTTCTTCGAATCATATTTCTGTGTGTAATGGCGGCACCGGCATTTGCCCTTTCGCTGGGCGATATCAGCAACAAGGATGCCGTGGGTGGCCTGAAAGAGGCCCTGTCACAAGGTGCCACTAAGGCCGTGGCGACGCTGGGCAAACAAGACGGCTTCCTGGGCAATCCCAGGGTCAAGATCCCCCTCCCGGAGAGTCTGCAAAAGGTGGAAGGTCTCATGCGACGTTTCGGCAAGGGCAAGCAGGCTGATGAGTTGGTAACGTCCATGAACCGTGCTGCCGAGTCCGCAGTGCAGGAGGCCAAGCCGTTATTGTTGGACGCGGTAAAGCAAATGAGCGTCGAGGATGCGAAGAATATCCTCAGTGGCGGTGACGATGCGGCGACGCGCTATTTCCGTGAAAAGACCGAAGCTCCGTTGACGGCTAAATTCCTCCCCATCGTCCGGCAGGCGACCGCCAAGGCCCAGCTCGCAGAAAAATATGACCAGTTTGCCGGGGCGGGAAAGCGCTACAACCTGGTCAAGGAAGAGGACGCCAAGCTGGAAAACTACGTCGCGCGCAAAGCGCTCGATGGGATGTACCTGATGATTGCGGAGGAGGAGCGCGCCATCCGCCAGAATCCGGTCGCCGCCGCTGGGAGTCTCGCCAAAAAAGTGTTTGGCGCATTGGGCAGGTAATTTCGCACCGTCACTGAACCATCTTAACTATTGCATCGGTCCCGTTTCTCAGGGCCGATCATCACTGTAGTTTTCTTGTATTGCGTCTGAAATCCTTGGAAAGATCATGCGGGATATCTATTTTTCGCCCGCGCTGCCCTCGCTTGGCTGTCGATTGGCTGCTCCCGGTGAAATTTCCTGCCATAAATCGTCGCTCCCCCTAATTGGAGAGCAATCTTTCCCTGCAATTTTCTATGTAACGCCCTAAATAATCAGGATATTTTTTTCGTCGAGAGATGGAATGGATGTTGCAAAGGCTTTGAGTATTAACGAGAAAGTACAAGAGGTTTTTCCGAGTTAATTCACATCCACACCTAAGATCAATGTTTTTTCCAATCATAGAGAGGCTCCCGATGTGGATATTTCAGCGATTTGCGGACTGCGTCCGTTCGGCGGTCGTCGCGGCACTGCTTGTGGTAACCGCCACCGCGGGTGCTGCACCGCCCGATACTCGGCAGGCACTGATCGAGCTTCCGCTGGAGCAACTGCTGAATCTGGAAGTCTACAGCGCCTCCAAATTCACTCAGAAGGTGAGCGAGGCGCCGTCGTCCGTGAGCATTGTAACCGCCGACGACATCAGGACTTACGGCTACCGGACCCTGGCGGATATTTTGAAACGATTCCCTGGCTTGTATGTCACTTACGATCGTAATTACAGTTATCTCGGGACACGCGGTTTCGCGCGCCCGGGCGATTACAATACGCGCATACTGCTCCTCGTTGACGGTTACCGGATCAACGACGGGATATACGACGGCGGACTCATCGGTACGGATTTCAATGTCGATGTCGATCTCATAGACCGGGTCGAATTCGTGCCCGGTCCGGGTTCGGCCATCTATGGCAGCAGCGCCGTCTTCGGCGTCATAAATGTCATCACGAAAAAAGGCCGGGACATCGGGGGATTCGAAGTTTCGGGTGAAGTGGCGAGTTTTGATACCCACAAAGGCCGCCTGACCTATGGCCACCGTGACGACAACGGCCTCGAGACCCTGTTATCCGCCTCGAGCTATCACAGCCGGGGGAAGAACCAGTTCTTTCCCGAGTTCAATGACCCGGCGACGAATAATGGTGTGGCACAGAATCTGGATCACGATCGTTCTGATCAATTCTTCACCAAGATTTCAGGAGGCGCCTATACCCTGGAGGCCGGCTTCAGCAAGCGCACCAAAGGCATCCCTACGGCCTCTTATGGTCAGGTCTTCAACGATCCGCGTAGCGAGACCATCGACGAGCAGGCCTTCCTCAATCTGAAGTATTACGACAAGTTGAATTCCACGCTAGAAATGTCTGCCAGCATTAATTACGGCCAGTACAAATATTTCGGTGATTATGCCTACGACTACCCACCGTTGACGCTGAACAAAGATTATGCCCTCGGCCGCGTGTGGGGCGGCGAAGTGCGCTTTTTAGAGACGGCGCTGGAACGGCACAAGCTGATCTACGGCGCCGAGTACCGCGACGACTACCGGCAAGTTCAGTCCAACTACGATGCCGATCCCTTTTTCTCCTATTTGAACGATCGGCGCAGCCGGCGAAGCTATGGCCTGTACGCCACGGACGAATTTACTATCTCGGACGCCTGGATCCTGAACGCCGGGGTACGCCGGGATAACAGCAGCACGGACCAGGGGATCACCAGTCCGCGGATAGCGGTTATCCATCACTGGTCGCCACAGACCACGGTGAAATTACTTTACGGCAATGCGTACCGGTCGCCGAGCGCGTACGAAAAGTACTATAACGATGGGGACAACACGATGAAGATCAATCCCGATCTCAAGCCGGAAAAAATCGGGACTTACGAAATGGCTCTGGAGCATTATCTGCGAAATGACTTTCGCGTCAGTGGTTCTGTGTACACATACAGGATTAAAGATCTGATCAATCTGGTGCGCGACCCCGGCGATGACCTGCTGGTTTTCGAGAATACCAGCACAGCCGATGCCACGGGTATCGAGCTGGTGGCGCAGCGCATCTGGAACAACGGAACGGAGTGGCTCACCAGTTACACCTTGCAAAAGGCCGAGGACGGTGTCACTGGCGCCCGGCTCAGCGACTCGCCCCGGCATCTCCTGAAAATGAACCTCAGAACGCCGTTGTTCAACAGCGCGTGGCAGGCGGGCCTCGAAGTCCAGCACATCAGTGACCGGACGACACCGATTGATGGCACGGTCAGCAGTGCTACTGTCACGAACCTCACATTCGTGTCGGAGCGTTTGGCGAAGAATCTTGTACTCTCGGCCAGTTTTTACAATCTGTTTGACGAGAATTACGCCGATCCGCCCTCGCTAGAACATTGCGACAGCCTCGACCGTTGTTTGAATGGAATTACCCAGGATGGGCGGAGTTTCCGTCTGAAACTGACATACAGGCACTGACGATGTCTTGGTACACGCCAGGTAGACGAATGCGGCGATTGGTGCTGATCCTTGCGTTGATGTTCCCGCTTCTGGCTCACGGGGCGGCTATCTCCGAATACGACCTAAAGGCGGCATTCGTCTATAACTTCGCCTCCTTCGCGGATTGGCCGCCCCAGGCAGCGCCCGGCATGAGCGTGTGTGTGATCGGGAAAGACCCCTTTGGGCGCGCATTGGATGCCCTGGAGGGTAAGGTCGTCAAAGGGCAGGGCCTCACCGTGCGCCGGATCAAAACCATCGCGGAGGTCCGAGCCTGTCGCATATTGTTTATCAGCGCTTCTGAAGAGAAAAATCTTCCGCGCCTCCTCGCTGCCGTGAAGAATTTGCCGGTACTTACCGTTGCCGATATAGATGACGCCGCATATCAAGGGGTGATGATCGGTATTGCCATTGAGAAACAACGGATCACCTTTGAGATTAATGCCTCGGCTGCCCGCCATGCGAGCATCGCGCTCAGCTCCCGGCTGCTCAGCCTAGCGCGCAACGTTTATTCGCCGCCATGAAACTTGCATTTCCTGAAATGGGTCGCTACTCGATCCGCACCAAACTGCTCACGATCAACTTTGTGACGATCGGTACTGTACTTTTTCTACTGACCATAATCCTGCAGGGCATTGGATTTGTTTCAGGCCGGGCAGTCATGGTGGAGGACATGCGCGCCCAGGTCAGCATGATCGCCAGTAACAGCACCGCGGCGTTGGTATTCAACGACCCGCGCGCAGCCAATGAAATTCTTTCGGCGCTGCGAGCATCGCCTATGGTAAGGCGAGCCGCGCTATTTACATTGGATCGCCAGGTGTTCGCATCGTATCAGCGTGATACGGCGGAGGCCGGACCCATGATTATTTCGACGGAAAACGAAAATGGTCACGCCTTTGCATTAAGTTATCTCGATATTTATCAGAATGTCTTCGTGGAAAACAAACGAGTTGGCATACTGTATTTGCGGGCAGACATGAAACCACTGTATCTACGCCTTCTGTGGAACGGCGTTATAGTTAGTGTGTTGGCGCTCGTGGCTCTGGCCGTAGGATTTGTGGTGCTCAACAGATTGCAACGTACGATCAGCTTACCGATCATACATCTCGCTGATCTCGCTCGCCAAGTCTCGGAAAAGCGGGACTACAGTATCCGATCTCCGGTCGAATCGGCTGATGAAATCGGTGAGCTGGCCAAAAGTTTTAACGAGATGCTCAAGCAGATTCAAACACGCGATGCGGAGTTGGCGCATGAGCTGATGGAACGCAAAAAGGCAGAACAGCGACTCGACCACTTGGCAAATTACGATACGGTGACTGGGCTTCCGAACCGGTATTATTTTAACGATCGATTATCCATGGCGCTCTCCAGGTCAAACCAGTCTCATGAGCTGGTAGCCCTCATGTTCCTGGACTTGGATAACTTCAAGATCGTTAACGATACCCTGGGGCATCATGTCGGAGATGAATTGCTGCATTATGTGGCTCACCGGTTGCAGGCAGTTCTGCGTCCAGGCGACGCCATCTGTCGGGTGGGTGGAGATGAATTCGCCATCATCCTCGAAAATCTGACTGATGCCTCTCAGGCGGAGATGGTAGCGCATAAATGCATGAAATCGCTTTCCGGTGCGATGGATTTTTCCGGCCACGGGGTTTACATCAGCGTTAGCATCGGAATCAGCCTGTATCCGCAGGACACAACGGATATGCATGAACTGCTGAAAAATGCGGACACGGCTATGTACCATGCCAAGGCCAAGGGGAAAAATACCTGTCAGGTGTTTTTGTCGGAGATGAAAGGGATGGCGCAAAAGCGTCTGACACTAGAAACCAATCTGCGACGCGCCATCGAGCGTAACGAATTTCATCTGCACTATCAACCACTGATTCAGTTCCCTGGACGCGAAATCGTTGGTGTGGAGGCATTGATACGCTGGATGCACCCCGAACTCGGCGTCGTGAATCCCGCGGATTTTATCCCGCTTGCCGAGGAAACCGGATTGATTATTCCGATCGGCGCCTGGGTATTACAGACGGCCTGTGAACAAGCCAAGGCATGGAATGACATGAGTCTGGAGCCGATAATCATGGCGGTGAATCTGTCGGGTCGGCAATTCAAGGAAAAGAATATCGTTGCGGAGATTTTATCGGTGCTTAAGAAAACTGGATTGGATCCCCGGTTGCTGGAACTGGAATTGACCGAAAGTATCTTGATGGAAAATGATTCGTCGACCATCGCGAAAATGCGTGAACTCGACAGGGCTGGTATCAGGCTATCCGTGGATGATTTTGGCACCGGTTACTCATCAATGACTACCCTCAAGAACTTTCCCATCAGTATTCTCAAAGTGGACCGCAGTTTTGTGCGCGACTTGCCTGATGACGGTGACGATGCCGCCATCACTGAAGCAATTATTGCCATGGCAAAAAGCCTCAAACTGAGCGTGACCGCCGAAGGTGTCGAGACGGAAGAACAGGCACTGTATCTTGAGGAAAAAAGCTGTAACCGGTGTCAGGGTTTTTATTTCAGTCGCCCCGCACCGGCGCTGGAAATTACCGCGAAGTTGCAGAAGTCCAATGCCATCAAAATCCAAGAGAATAAAATTCCACTGTATCAACGGCTTCTGTGGGACGGCAGCCACAGGAAGCGTAGGCCGAACCCATGACACGATCGTGAATCACCGGTCGGAGATGGTGGCCTGAGCGTCGAAGATGCGAAGAAAATCCTCAATGGCGGTGACGATGCAGCGACGCGCTATTTCCGTGAAAAAACTGAGACGCCGTTGACGGAATGTGTCGTAACGGAAGAGCAGGCACTGTTTCTCGAGGAAAAAACTGTAACCGGTTTCAGGGCTTTTATTTCAGTCGCCCCGCACCGGCGCTGGGAATTACCGCGAAGTTGTGGAAGTTCAATGCCAGACAAACCCAGCAGAAGAAAATTCTCAAACAAATAAACTAGTCATTCGGCAGTCGCCTTAATTCACACAAGTTCGGGGTGCCCGCCGCGGTGATGCGGAAACACTGGTGTATTTTTACATCACGCTCGAAATCTTTTGGTATTGTTTTGCGCGTGATGTCCTCAACCGTGAGCCCGGCTAAGGCCTCGAGGTCAATCTTGAAGCGGCGCAAATTTGTTGAAAATATCAGTATCCCGCCAGGTGCTAGCATCGCAGCGGTATCAGAAATGAGCGCCGCGTGATCGCGCTGTACGTCGAGCGTGTCCTCCATGCGCTTGGAGCGTGAAAAAGTAGGCGGGTCGAGAAAAATCAGCCCATAGCGCCGCTGCCGGTTCTCCTTCAACCATACCTGGACATCGGCCTGTATCAGCTCGTGTTTGTTCCCCGGTAGTTTGTTCAGCTCGAAATTCCGCTGTGCCCAGTCGAGATAGGTGTATGACATGTCCACGGTCGTGGTGGAAACAGCCCCGCCCAACGCCGCGCGCACCGTGGCAGTGCCGGTATAGCCGAAAAGATTGAGAAATGATTTTCCTTTGGCCTGCTCAGCCAGCATCACACGCGTGTCACGGTGATCGAGAAACAACCCGGTGTCGAGATAATCCGTGAAATTCACCAGGAACCGGGCCGGACCTTCGCGGACTTCGTGAAACTCGCCGGTCTCGCCGTGCTTTTCATATTGCGCGCCGCCTTTCTGGCGTTTGCGCACCTTGAAGAACATCTGCTCGCGCGGGATTTCCAGCACCACCGGGATCACTCCGAGGGCATGTTGTAAGCGCTGGCGTGCCTTGTTCGGGTCGATCGTGTCCGGTGCTTCGTATTCCTGTACGTGGACATAGCGCCGGTCCGATTCGTAAACATCCACGGCAAGGTTGTATTCGTGCAGGTCGGCGTCATACAGCCGATAGGCGAAAATTTCCTGGCGTCGCGCCCAGCGGCCGAAATGTTGCAAGTCCTTGCGCAGGCGGTTAGCGAACATTTCTGCGCTCGAGCCGGGGCGAATCTCGAAGGGTTTCGGCGCGCGTTCGCCCACGGTATTTTCCGGCGTGATCTCAAAATGCAACAGCTTGCACTGGATGGCGCCGTTGTAGAGTGTGTGCATTTTGCCGGCGCGCAGGCCCATGACCTTGCCCAGGTCGGGATTGCCGGTGAACACCGCGGCACGCCATCCGGGGAACCATTTTTTCAGCTGCGTGCCGATTTCCGTGTACAACGCCGGAAGTTCTGAACCCGGGCCGAGGCGCTCGCCGTAGGGCGGGTTGGCCACGACCAGGCCGGTGGCGGCCTCTTCCGGGGTGCAGGCGTTGAGCTCGCGTTGTTGCGCCAAGATCAGATTGCCCAGCCCCGCGCGCCTGATATTGTCGCGGGCGGCCCGAATCGCGAGCGGATCGTGATCATAGCCGTGAATCGGCGGCAGCTGCGGGAGCCCGGTTTCTCGCCGCTGGCGCGCCTCGTCGAGCAATCCCGTCCAAACGGCGGCATCGTGCTGTTTCCAGCGGAGAAAGCCGAAGTACTCACGTGCCAGTCCGGGGGCTATGTCGGCGGTGAGCATGGCGCCTTCGATCAGCAGTGTGCCCGAGCCGCACATGAGATCCACCAGCATGCCGCCTTCCCTGGCGATGGCGGGCCAGTTCGCTCGTAGCAGGATCGCGGCGGCGAGATTTTCCTTAAGCGGCGCCTGTACCGTCTTGGTGCGGTAACCGCGCCGGTGCAGGGATTCACCCGAGAGGTCGAGACTGACCGTGGCCTTATCCCGCAGCAGATAAACATTGACCCGGAGATCGGGCCGGGCCGTGTCTACCGAGGGGCGAATGCTGAATTCATCGCGCAGCTGATCGACGATGGCATCTTTCACTTTAAGGGCGCCGTAGTGCGAGTGGGTGATGGCCGATTGCGAGGTGGTGAAATCCACGGCCATCGTCCCGGCGGGGTCGAGATGCTCTTTCCAGGAAATCGATTGAATACCTGCGTATAAATCCTCTGGCGTGGAGGCCGGAAAACTAGTCAGTGGCAACAGGATGCGACTGGCGAGGCGTGACCACAGGCAGGCGCGATAGCCGATGGCGAGCATGCCCTCAAACGCCACCCCGGCGCGTGTTTCCTTGACCATTTCCGCCCCGAGGTGGCGCAGCTCTTCGGCCAACAGGGACTCGATGCCTTTGGGACAGGTAGCGAAGAATGGACATGCGGTGGTCATGGGTTGGGGCGCATGTTACGTGTCCGGTCTTTTCCGGTAAACAATCAAGGTTGAGTTCACAGAGTGAGGGGAAGATAATCAATCGACCGACGATCTGGTAAGTGAGAACTCATGACGCGAATCGGTCTTGATCCGGAAACCAGAGTAGTCAATGAAGTCTTTGCGCTAATCTATGCGCCGGGCCACACGCGTGACCGCTTTCCGGAGAATTGCGTGACCGTCATGGCGTCCGAGGCCGCCGCACTCGAGGGCGCCGATCCCGAAAAAAATCTTTATCCCGCTCGTGTCATCGGTCCCTCCCGGTCATCCGAAGGGTTCCGGCTTTTTTACCTGGTGTGCTGGCTGGGTGATGCAGAAAGAAAATAACCCCTGTTCCTCACACCAACATGCAAAACAAAAAGGGCTTCCACGAGAAGCCCTTCTTCTTTGCAGTGTTAAGATAATTTATGCTTGCAGCACGTCCTTCATGACTGTAAGCGCCTTTGATTCAATCTGACGGATGCGTTCGGCCGAAATGCCATATTCCGCGGCCAGGTCGTGCAACGTGGGTTTCTTTTCGTCCAACCAACGACGCTGAATGATGTCGCGCGAACGGGCATCCAGGGACGATAGCGCGTCCTGCAGTTGCGTCTGGCGGGCGTCTTCCTGATCTGACTGTGTGGCCAGCACCTCGGGGTTGTAGCGCATGTCCTGCAGATAACCGGCGGGCGCAGGACGGAAGCTGTCTTCATCGACATCCACGTCGGAGTCGAACGCGACGTCGGCGTGGCTCATGCGGCCTTCCATTTCCTGCACCGTTTCTGGCGACACGTCCAGGTTCTCCGCCAGCGTATCGACCTCGCCACGCGTCATCCAGCCGAGACGCTCGCGTGACTTGCGCAAATTGAAGAACAGCTTGCGCTGTGCCTTGGTGGTGGCGACCTTGACGATGCGCCAGTTGCGCAGGACGTAATCGTAGATTTCGGCCTTGATCCAGTGGACCGCGAACGACATCAGGCGCACCTTGCGCGCCGGGTCGTAATGTTTGACCGCTTTCATGAGGCCGATGTTGCCTTCCTGGATCAGGTCCGCCTGTGGCAGGCCGTATCCGGAAAAGCCGCGCGCGATACGCGCGACATAGCGCAGGTTCGAGAGCACCAGCTGCCGGGCCGCTTCGAGATCATTGTGCTTGTGATAGCGTCGCGCCAGCTTGCGCTCCTCGTTGACACTGAGCACAGGCAGGGCATTCACCGCCCGCAAATAGGCCGACAGCCCTTTTTCCGGGTAGAGATTGATCGGCAATGCCAATGCTTGGGTCATGATTCAAGAACCTCCTGCTGTTTTCCGTTACTGGATCCTTAGATGAGATATTTTAGCACTCGATCCTTGAGAGTGCCAAACAATGGAATAGTTCGGATGGTGGATTTATAGGTAAAAAATCGTTTATTTGTTAGGGTTTATCGGGGCTCTATGGCCTGCAAATGCCGGCCAACCGCCAGTCGGGAACCCAGCCACCCCAGCAGGCCCCCCGTTCCGATCAGGGCCAGGGTCGCAAGGAAACCCATGTTCTCAACCACGAACAGACTGCCATACAGGCTTGCCAGACGATGCACCGGGCCGGAGAGGATCAGCAGGCCGAGTCCGACCAGCAACCAGGCCATTATGGCACCGAGGAACCCCTGGATAGCGCCGGAGTAGAGAAACGGGCGCCGGATAAAGGTATTGGTCCCGCCGATCAGCTTGATGATCTCAATCTCGTCGCGCCGGTTCAGAACAGCGAGACGAATGGTGTTGCCAATGATGAGCAGCACGGCCACCGCCAGACCTGCCGTCAGGATCAGTACGCCCTGCTTGGCCAGATCGAGCATGGCATACAGCCGGCGTACCCATTCGAGGTCGAGCTGGGCCAGCTCCACCTCGCTGTAACGGCGCAAATCCTTCAGAAGTGACTGCAGGGCATCGGGGCGGGTGTGTGAACCGGCCGGGTGCACTATGAGTACCGGTGGCAGCGGGTTGCGGTCGAGCGAACCCAGCGCATCGCCGAAACCCGACAGTTTTTTGAATTCGGCCAGCGCCGCCTGGCGCGAAATGTAATCCACCCAGGAAACTGCCGGGAGCTTTCGGATTTTCCCGGAGAGTTTTTCGATGTCGGCATCGGATAAATCCTGTTTCAGGAACAACGAAATCTGGCCGTTGTCCTCCCAGCCGCGCGCCAACCGCTGCACGTTCTCAAGCGCGACGTACAGGCCGGCTGGCAGTGCCAGGGTGATGCCGATCACCGCGACCGTCAGAAAGCTGGCCACCGGTGTGCGCGATAGCTGTCCGAGGGTGTAAAAGAACACCTGCGCGTGGCGTAAAAAATAATTCCTGATCACGCCACGGCCCCCGAGTCGAGTGCCAGTTCGCCGTGATTCAGTTCAATGACCCGCTGACGCGCGCGATCAATGAGATGCGGGTCGTGCGTCGCAATGAGGACCGTCACGCCGTGGTGATGAAAATCCAGAAACAAATCCAGAATTTCATCGGAAAGTTTACTGTCAAGGTTACCGGTTGGTTCATCCGCGAGCAGAAGCGGAGGCTTGTTGACCACGGCACGCGCGATGCCGACACGCTGCTGCTCGCCGCCGGAGAGCGTCACCGGGTACATGCGCTCCTTGTCGAGCAACCCGACCATCTCGAGCGCGGCGCGCACGCGCTTGGGTATCTCCTTGTCGTCGGCGCCGGTGACGATCAGGGGGAGGGCGACGTTGTCGTACACGGTGCGGTCCAGGAGCAGCTTGTGGTCCTGGAAAACGACGCCGATCTCGCGTCGGAAGTAGGGGATGCGCCGGCGCTGAAGTTTCGTCAAGTTCCTGCCATTGACGAGGGCCTCACCACGCGTCGGCCGTTCAATCGCCGTAATGAGCCGCAGCAGCGTGCTTTTACCGGCCCCGGAGTGCCCGGTGATGAAGGCCATTTCGCCGGCTTCGATGCGCAGGTTGATGTCACGCAAGGCATCGAAACCACTGGGAAAGCGCTTGAATACGTGAGTGAATTCAATCATGAAAGAGCCTTTCAAGGCGGAGGTAAAAGTGCATCAACATATTCCTGCGCGATGAAATCACGCAGATCATCCGCGCCTTCGCCCACGCCAATAAAACGAATGGGGAGTCCGGTTAGGCGTGCCATGGCAATCAGGATGCCGCCCTTGGCAGTACCGTCGAGCTTGGTTAGCGCGAGTCCGGAAACGCCCACGGCTTCCCGGAAATGACTGAGCTGCGAAAGGGCATTTTGCCCCGTACCAGCATCGAGCACGAGCAGCGCCTCGTGCGGGCCGTCAGGGAGGGTTTTTTTGATGACGCGCCGAATTTTTTTAAGCTCATCCATCAGGCCTTCCTGCGTGTGCTGGCGGCCGGCGGTATCCACGATGAGCACGTCGCTTTTTCGTGCCACGGTGGCACTGAGTGCGTCGTGCACCACCGCGGCGGCATCGGCACCGGTGTGTTGGGCGATGACAGGGATGTCGAGACGTTCGGCCCAGGTTTTCAGCTGCTCGATGGCCGCAGCACGAAAAGTGTCTGCCGCTGCTAGAGTGACTGACAAACCATTGTTTTTCAGGCGGTTCGCCAGTTTGGCAATGGTGGTGGTTTTGCCAACGCCATTGACGCCCACGACCATGATGACAAACGGCCTGGGCAAAGCGGGAATCGCGAGTGGCTGTTGGCAGGGTGCCAGGATCGAAAGAATGCCTCGGCGGAGGGCTTGGTACACGGCGCGTGTGTCTTTTAGCTCTTTGCGCGTGACCTGGTCCGTGATTCCCTTCATCAGGAAGCGAGTGGTGTCCATTCCGACGTCGGCGGACAGCAGTAACGTTTCCAGTTCCTCGAAAAGTGCCCCATCAAGTGCTCGGTTCCCGAGCAACAGATCGGAGAGTCCGCGCGTGAAACCGCGCTGGGTGACGGCAAGTTTGTCGCGCAGCCGGCCCAGCAGACCCGTGGCGCGCTTTGTCTCGGTCTGGTTCGGATGACGGGGCTGGTTCAACGGGTGATCCTGATGGAAACTTTTCCGGTGATGCTGATCAAAGCTATGGCACAATAGTATAAAAGATTCATCACGGAAACCCCATGATTCGAAAAATATCAGGGCTCGTGCTCCTGAGCCTTCTGCTGATCGCGTGCAGCAAGACGCACGAAACCACCCTGGCCAACGGCCTGCGCGTCATTGTGCGGGAAGATCACCGCTCACCCGTGGTGGTGTCGCAAATCTGGTACAAGGTGGGTAGCCAGGACGAGCCTGCGGGACTCACCGGCATTTCACATGTGCTCGAGCACATGATGTTCAAGGGCACGTCCCGCCTGAAGCCCAACGAATTCTCGCGCATCATCGCCGAAAACGGCGGACGCGAGAACGCCTTCACCAGTTTCGACTACACCGCCTATTTCCAGCAGTTGGAAAAATCGCGCTTGCCCATCGCCTTCGAGCTGGAAGCTGAGCGCATGCAGAATCTGGTACTGACTGAAGAGGAGTTCAAGAAGGAAATCAAGGTCGTGATGGAGGAACGCCGGCTTCGCACCGAGGACAGTCCCGAGGCCCTGACCGGTGAAAAATTCATGGTCACAGCCTTTGAAAAACATTCGTACCGGAATCCGATCATCGGCTGGATGATGGATTTGGAGTCCATCACGGTCAAAGACCTGCGCGACTGGTATCGCCGTTTCTACACCCCGTCCAACGCCATCCTGGTTGTGGCAGGAGACGTGAAACCAAAGGAAGTCTTCGCGCTGGCGGAAAAGTATTTTGGACCGGTGCCCGCGGCACCACCGGTGAAATCTCCTGAAGTGATGGAGCCACCGCAAAAAAGTGAGCGCCGCGTGCGCGTTTCGCTCCC
>JAOTWF010000059.1 GCA_029863005.1 Gammaproteobacteria bacterium
GGTGCAGTGGTTTTCATACAGCATCCGGCCGCGAGAACCCACGATGGGAGGTGAGTGGTCCGAGTTTCCCGATTTCTCTACGGGGATGGGCATCGAAGGCCCTGGCGCCTGACCTTCAGGTGCGACTGCCGCCCTCACTGGCAGGGATGCCAGTGCCATAACCATTGCCAGAATAAACCAAGAAGTCATATCAATTATCCGGGCGCTTTGATGATGGCTATTAGAAAGAGAATCCACGCCGCGATAAACGCCAGACCACCGAACGGCGTCACCATTCCCATCCAGCGTATACCAACTACGCTCACGAGATAAAGACTCCCGGAAAACAGGAAAATACCCGCCAGCATCAACCACCCGGCCCATTTCAGAAAGACCGAATCAACTATTTGCACCGCCACGACCCCGACGACCAGCAATCCCAGCGAATGAAATAAATGATAATGCACACCAGTCTGGAATAGCGTCAGCATCTCCGTCGTTATCCGGGCCTTCAATCCATGCGCTCCAAACGCTCCGAGCATGACGACAAGTGCCGCATTGATGCTGCCGAGAATGAGAAATAGTTTTGCAGAATGCATATGGCTATTGCTTATGTTTTTTTATAATTCAAAAAAAGGAGGCTAATCCCACTTCTCTAATTTCCTATAACTCTATTCCAAAGTGACCTAACACCAAGATCATAAGCCAATACGAAAACATGGTTAGACCAAGAGACACAGTCATGCTGACGTAAAAATCGAAACCATTCTTCAATAGCAATGGAAGAACAATAAACAGCGTCAGTGAAGGCAATACCAGCCAAAAGACGCTAGATGATAGGGCGCTCACTTTGGAAACATCTTTCGTCTCTATATACAGCCAGATCATGGCCAACACAGATACAATCGGAATCGACGCCAGAATTGCCCCGATGAAGGAACTGCGTTTAGCAACCTCGGAGATCAGAACAATAAATACTGTGGTGATAACGATCTTGGCTATGTAGTAACTCATTTTAATCATCGCCCCTAAATTAACAATTGGTCCTTTGACGATACTTCAGATATGTTTGTGCCTTATAGTACTTGAGTCAAGCGGAGCCCCGAAAATGTGTTGCTAATCCAATCCGTATAACGCGCCCGAGCATCGCAGCCGGCCTGGACACTGGCTTTCGCCGGGGTGACGAAAAAAAATTAAAAGTAATATCCTCCTCTCACATAAACCGACCTCCCACTCGAAACAAATAACGAACCACCCGCCACCGGAACTCCCCCATATTCCGTTCCCCGGCTTCCCGAAGGCAGATTGAAGCCCACCATCAGCTGCACGTCCTGCTTCCAATCGTACACGCCGCGCAGCTGAAAATATTTGCTGCCATCGTTCAGGTTTGCGATGAGATTGCTGTGCAGGTTGAACAACGGGTTCAGCTCGACTTGCAGGCCGAGTGCGACGTAATCGCGCGCCAGCGTGAACAACTCGCCGCGCGCGAGGCGTTCACTGAGCGCCACACCGGGCGTGACGTAATTCACGCGCTCGGCCTCGCCCACGCCGTTGCGGAAATACTCGGCATAACCGTACATGTTCTTGCCGCCCCATACCCATGAGTAATCCATATTGGTCACAAACGAAGTGGCGCTGCCGCCACGATCGAGATCGGTGTAGCTGACATCCAGGCGCCATACCGCCCCGCCGACACTTCGCACGATGCCGAGACCGGCCAGGTTCTCGGAAAAATGCCGCGCCGCCAGCAGATCGAAATCCATGCCCGCGAGACGAACGCGGAATTTGACGGCATAGCTGCTCTGGTTGCTTTCCACATGCTGCGTGGCCGGGTCGCGCCGTGGCAGCACGATCGCCTGCAAGTCGTCTCGCTCCCCCACCCGCCACTGGCCGTAGAGCATGTCATCGCCGGTCTTATAATCCTTGTCGATGGCGATGGGCGAGAACGGATTGACGAAATCGAGCGGCTGGAACACCAGACCATTGCCCCAGCTCACCGCTTGCCGCCCGAAGCGCAACGTTTGCCGCGCGCCGCCGTGGCCGACGGAAAGCCGGTCAAGCCGGTGCACCGCGGCTTGGCGGTCTCGGTCCGTGATCGCGTGCGTCAGATCGAACAGCCGGCGGCGGTCATCCGGCAGGCCGCTCAGCGGCGCGGTGAGGGGAATCCCCGCCGTAGCCACGGACCGGCTCGCCGCCAGCGCGTCGCCGGTGACAGCGAGCAGCTCGTAATGCGCCGCGAAGTCCCAAGATCCCGTCCGGTTTTCCGCCTTGAGACGCAGGTCGAGGCTATGGTCACGGGCCGGATCAGCACCGAACACAGCGAAAAAATCATCGGCACGGTAATCGCTGTGGGAATACTGGTATTTGACGTGGCCGCCAAATTTCACGTTCTCGGCCCATGCCGGCGCGGCGGCGAGCGTCATAACGCACAACAGCACCCGCCCAGAAAGGAGAATCTTCATGCTGTTGTATTGGTATAGCATCATTCCGGCTTGTGGCGGAATGATGGGCCCTTACTCCCGCCGCACATCGTTCACGATGCTCCCGTCGTGCAGCGTGATCAACCGCCGCGAGAAATCCATCACCAGCTTGTCGTGAGTGGAAAAGATAAACGTCACGCCGTGTTCCTGATTCATGTGCGCCAGGAGCTGCATGAGGTTCTCGGCGGTTTTGGAATCAAGATTGGCGGTCGGCTCGTCTGCCAGCACCAGGCTCGGCTCGGAAACAATGGCGCGCGCCACGGCAACGCGCTGCTGCTGCCCGCCGGAGAGCTCACCCGGCCGGCGGTATTCCAGCCCGTCGAGCCCGACCTCATGAAGAATCTCGCGCGCCTTGACAGCGCGCTCCGCCGCGGCCATGCCCTGCAACTGCATGACGAATTCGACATTCTCGATCGCCGTGAGCACCGGGATCAGGTTATACGCCTGGAACACGAAACCGATCTTGTGCAGACGCAGGGCGGCGAGCTCGCTTTTGCCGAGCTGGTCGACACGCTGGCCGTCCACGGTGATTTCGCCGCCGGTGGGCCGGTCGAGGCCGCCGATGAGATTGAGTAGCGTGCTTTTGCCGGAGCCGGAGGGACCGGAAAGACAGGCGAAGTCTTTCTTCGGGATCTCGAGGTTGATGTCGGTCAGCGCCTGCACTGCCACGCTTTCCTGGCGGTAAACCTTGCTGACATGGCGGCAAATGACGGTATGTTCCATGATCATACCCGCGTGATCGCCTCGACCGGCACGTGGCGCGCGGCGCGCCACGCCGGGTACAAGCTGGCGGCCAAGCCCAGCACGAACACCAGCAGGTTGGCGGCGGCCAGATCGCCGGCCGACCAAGCCGGGTAAATGATCGGCGCCACACCCACCAGCTCCATGCCTTCGGCGACGCTGGTCAGGTCAATACCATCGCGCAGCGCGTACACCGTAGCCGCCGCCAGCAAATTCCCGGCTGCTAGCGCCAGCGCCAGCAGGATCAGCGACTCCACCAGCACCTGACCGAGAATATGTGCGGGCCGCATGCCGAGCGACTGAAACAGACCGAATTCACGGGTGCGCTCGAACACCGCCATGAGCAGGGTATTGATGAGCCCGAACGACATGGCGGCGAAGACGATGGCGTACCAGATGATGAGGACCACGTCGGTGATCTTGCGGGTGAGCACCAGCAGCGGTTCCAGCACCGTCCACGGCTGCACGTCGAGCGCCGGTACGGCAACGAGCAGGCGCGCGAGCAGTTCCTCCAGATGGTCGCGATCCGTGGTCATCAGCGCCACTTCGGTGATGTTGTCATCGAGTTTGAGCATTTGCTGGGCGGTGGCGCGGCCGATGAAGACATAGGCCTCCTCCATCTGCCGCGGCTGGGTGTCGAACACGCCGACCACGCGGAAGCCGCGATCGGCGACACGGTTGTTCACGTCCTGGCTCATCAGCACCACGCGCCGGCCGAGGCCGGTTTCCAGGCGCTCGGCCAGCTTGCGTCCGAGCAGCATGCCCGGGTCGTCGGGCGCTTCGAGATAGCGGCCTTCGGTAACGGCACCAGGAATGAACGAGAGACCGCGCTCGCGTTCGGGTTCGATACCGACCAGGGTCACGCCGGCCGATTCGCGCTCGCTGGCGATGACCGCCGGGACGCGCACGCGCGGCACCCAGGTCATGACGTCCGCGCCCGCCAGCGCCGCCGACAATGCCGGCGGCGGGAGGAAACGGTGCTCGATCACCGGGTCGTCGCGGAAAGCCGCCAAATGAATCTGGATATGACCGGTGAGATTGAGAATGGACTTGTCGAGCTGCTGCTCCATCGAGCCGCGGGTGATGGCGGCGATGACGATCATGGACCACACGCCGAGCGCGAACGCAAACAGGATCATGAGCGTGCGGCGCGTGTGGCGCCACAGGTTGCGCCAAGCCAGGGTCAGGAGCAGTGGCGCGCGCCATTCAGACCGCATGGATGGCCTCCACCGGTTGCAGCTTGCGGATGCGAAGCGCCGGGTACAGCGCGGCGAGAACGGTAAACACGAAGATCACTGCCGGCCCGAGGGTGAAGCCGGCGAACGACAGCTTGGGATGAATCACGCCCGGCAGGCCGAACTGGGCATAGATTTCCGCCATGCCGGGAAAGGTGAAACCTTCGTAATGCAGGTACACGGCGATGCCGCCTCCGAGCAGCAGGCCGATGCCGAGCCCGAGCAGCGTCAGGTACACCGATTCCAGCAGCACGATTACACCAATGCGCCACGGGCTGCTGCCGAGTGCAAGCATGATGCCGAATTCGCGGGTGCGTTCCAGCACGCTCATCAAGAAGGTGTTCATGATGCTGAGCGTCACGATGAGGATCAGTGCGATATAGGTGATCCAGTTCTGCACCATGTCAGCCTGGATCAGCTGGCGCAGGCCCGGGATCAGCTGTTCCCAGTCGAGCACCACGAGACCGGAACCGGGCGCGAGCTGTGCGGCCACCGTGGCCTGGGTCTGCGGAATGGCCTCGTGGCTCGGGCCGCTCACCACGATGGCGTGGGCGTCATCGCCCATGGTGAACACTTCCTGGAAGGTTTTGAGTGGCAACTGCACCAAGTGGCGGTCCAGCTCCGGATTGCCGCTTTCAAAGATGCCGACCACCGGCACGATCGTGGCAGCGATCGAACCGTCCTTGCCGCTGCCAAGCAGGGTCAGTTCATCACCGATCTGAAGCTTGAGGTTGCGCGCCAAGGCAGCACCCAGCACCGCCTCCTGGGCCTGGTCACTGGACAGGTACCGCCCCTGCTTTATGAGGTGCGGCAACGTGGACACGCGCGCTTCGAACTCCGGCTCCACCCCGATCACCGGCACGCCGTAACTGCGCGACACGCTGGACGCGAGCGCAAAGCCCTGGGCACGCGCCGCCACGCCGTCGAGGCCGCTGGCAGCGCGCAGGCGCGCCGCCAGCGCCTGGGCATCCGGCACCGTGGCACGCATCTGCGGTTTGGCATGATAACCCTGGCGCTGCACCTGCAGCTGGCCGGTAAACACCCGCAGGCTGGTATCGATCATCATGTCGTAGGCACCGAGCTGCAACGTGATCATGAACACCAGCAGCGTGGTGGCGAAGGCTATGGCTGAGGCGGTGAGCCAGGTGCGCCGCCGATGCCGCCATAGATTACGCCAGGCCAATTGCAGCGTAATCATGCATTACTCCCGTGGATTGCGCAGGTTGGACAGGGTAAAGGTACCGGCGGCGATCGGGATACCGAAACGCACTTCCTGCGTCACCACCTCGGTCCATTCGCCGGGCCGGTCTACCCGCTGCATGCGCTCGCGCGCCACGACCGGCTTGCCGCCCATGGACCTGATCTCGGACGTGACCAGTTTTTTCACCAGCACATCCTGCTGGTCGTAGAACGCATGCTCCAGAATGACCCAGTCATCGCGTATTTTCACGACTTCATGGCCCCAAACGACCGGAGCTGCCTCTTTCGGTACTGATTCGATCACATAGACCGTGTGGCCGTCATGCGACTCCTGGCCCAACAGCTTGTGCGTATATTGCTCAATCAGCTCGTCGGCCTTGGCGAGATCATTATTGGAAAAATCCGAACCCATCCAGCTCTGGTTCATCATGCTCGAAGGAATCTTGATCACGCGGTTGATCTTGGGCGTGAAACTCCACATCTCATTGTCGAGTAGCAACGTGGCATTGCCGGCATCCTTGGGCGGTGCCGTGACACGCACCAGCGATTCCTTTTGCCCGCGGGTCCAGACACGAATCGTCATGGTCCGTTCCCAATCCGGGCGGCGGATGGTCATGTCGATGACGGAATAGGAGGAGCTATCGCGCCAGTAATCAATGGCGCGCTTCACCAGCGTTGCCGCGTCTTCAGGCGGTGCCGCGATGGCGATGGCGCTGTGGAAGAGCAATGCGGCCAGAAAGCATTGCCTGTACGTCGCCGAAATAAATCGTCGCTTCGCTTCCATGGCCAGGACATTATTGCCTGCGGGCGGGGATTTCACAACGCAGGGAACTTCTCAGGATTCAAATAATGGCTTTTCAGCCTGTCAGAAGACTCTCATATAGCGCCGTGTCCCCGGCGCTGAAACAACACGCAATAATTTTTTCGAATTTATTCTCATAATCTTTCATGATCATCACGGCGATCTCAGCCGCCTGATCCTTGGGATAGCCATACACCCCCGTGCTGATCCCCGGAAACGCAATGGATTTCACTCCGTGCTTCAAAGCAAGTTCAAAAGAGTTGCGATAACAGTTCGCGAGCAACACGGGTTCGTGGGATTTACCGCCATGCCACACCGGCCCGACGGTATGAATAATCCACTTCGCGGGGAGCTTGTAACCGGGCGTGATTTTGGCCTCGCCGGTGGAACAGCCGCCGAGGGTACGGCACTGTGCCAACAGCTCGGGTCCGGCGGCACGGTGGATGGCGCCGTCCACGCCCCCGCCGCCGAGCAGCGATTCATTGGCCGCATTGACGATGGCGTCAACTTTCAGTGTCGTGATGTCGGCCTGGATCGCGCTAATCATCGGGCGAAGTCACAGTCAGGGCTTCGCGGGGGCTTGTCCGGCGGGTGGGGGTGGCGGATCCATCAGCGCTGGCACATGTTGCAAGGGGGATTCAGCACGCGACGGTACCTCGCGCTTCATCTGACCGCTTTCGTCCGGGCGCGGCGCGGATTCACGTGCATGCGGAGACAATTTCACCGCCTCACGCTGTGGCCGCTCGGCGCGCTCAGGCGGTGTTTCGTTTTTCTCTGTTTCGACTTTTTCTACCTGCTCTGTCTCAGCGGCGTGCGCAGGCACGGTCATGAACATCAGGGGAAGCATCAAAAGGAGTGTGAGAGTTTGCATGGTTCGTTCCACCAAATGATCTAGCTTACAAGATAACCCAAAGAGTGCGTGACCTGACACCTTCACCGCATCAGCGGCACACCGGTCGCGACCAGCGCGCTATTTGACAACGCGCAGGCTCGGTCCCTTTCCTGGCGGCTTGTCTTCCGGCCCCGGCGTTTGGGGGTCCCCGGCCGGCAGTTCCGGGAAGGTGATGCCCTGGCTGTTTTCACGCGCATAGATCGCGAGCACCGCGGCATGCGGGATTTCGACGCGCTGGCTCTGCGCCCCGAAACGTGCGGAAAACCGCAAGGCGTCCTCACTGAATTCAAGCTGTTTCGCCGCGCTCGGATGAATGTTCAGCACGATACGACCGTCCTGCACGTAATTCATGGGCACTTTCACACCGTACGCGGTGGCGTCCACCAACACCTGTGGCGTGAACTGATTGTCCACCGCCCAATCATGGACGGCACGCATTAAATAGAGCTTGATCTGGGTCATGCGCCACGGGTCTGTGCGCGGGTTGGCTGATGTTTCACCGCTTGGAGGAACGCATCGCCTTTTCCGCTTCGGTGAGCGACAGCTTGAAGGACTTGCGCTGGAACAACTTCGCGCTGTAATCGAGAATGGGCTTGGCCTGCCGTGGCAGGTCAATGCCCCAGTGATCCAGTCGCCAAAGCAACGGTGCGAGCGAGCAGTCTACGAGTGAAAATTCCTCTCCCATGGCGAACGGCTGCTCTTTGAAGATCGGCGAGATCACCGTCAGCCCGTCGCGCAGCGCGTGGCGCGCGCGTGTGGCCGATTTCTTGTCACCGCCGCTGATGGTTCCAATCAGGCCGTACCAATCACGGTCAAAGCGCACCAACATCAGCCGCGCGCGGGCGCGCGACACCGGGTCCACCGGCATCAGCGGGGGGTGCGGCAACCGCTCATCAAGATATTCGTTGATGATGTTGGATTCGTACAGCACCAGGTCACGGTCGACCATGGTCGGCACCTGGTTGTAGGGATTGAGCTCACCCAGTTCGCGCGGCTTCTTGTTGACGTCCACGTCAAAAATTTGGCACTCGATGTCCTTCTCGAACAGGACAATGCGCGTGCGGTGGCTCCAGGGATCGGTGGTCCCGGAATACAGCGTCATGATCGGCTTGCGCGCTGCGGGTGTGGACAAAATGTTTTTTTCCGTCATGTGGCTCCTGGGCGACGTGTCGCCGCAACCAGTAAATGACCCTGTTGGCTCAATGGACGTCCTTCCAGTATTCCTTCTTCAAGAGATAGGCGAACACCAGGAATATCGCCAGAAAAATAAGCACGTAGACGCCGATCTTGTAGCGCACCAGTTTGGCCGGCTCGCCGAGATAAGTGAGGAAATTCGTGAGGTCACGCATGGCTCGATCATACTCCTTCGGGTCCATGGTCCCGACGCGTTCGATCTCAAAACGGTCGAACACCTCGACGCCATGAACGTCCTTCTTGAACACCGCGCGTTGGTCGCCCTGCCACTCATAAAGCACGTGCGGCATGGCCACGTTGGCAAACACCACGTTGTTCCAGCCGGACGGTGACTTGTTGTCACGGTAGAAACTGCGCATGTAAGTGTAGACCCAGGCCGGCTTGCGCGAACGCGCAATTAGCGAAAGATCGGGCGGCGCCACACCGAACCATTGGCGCGCATCTTCCTTGGGCATCACCGCCTTCATCAGATCGCTAACCTTTTCGGCGGCGAATGTCAGATTTCCCTTCACCAGCTCTTCACTGATGCCGAGATCGTGCCCCATGCGGTTATAGCGCATGTACGAGGCGCTGTGACAGGACAAACAGAAGTTGACGAAGATGCGCGCGCCGTTTTGCAGCGAGGCCTTGTCGCCAAGGTCAATGTTAACGCGGTCGCATTCGACAGTGCCGCAAGACTTGAGACCGCCCGCGGCCAACACACCAGACGGCAGACCAAGGATAAGCATTAGGATCAGGAGCTTTCTCATTTCCAGGTTACCCTTTCCGGCACCGGTTTAATCTTGTCGAACTTGGTGTAGAGAGGCATCAGGAAGAAAAACGCGAAGTACAGTACGGTGAAACCCTGTACCCAGAAGACGTTTTTGAACCAGAACAGGCTCACCACTTCCGGGCTCTTGGTTCCGAGGTAACCCAAAATGATGAAACTCACCACGAACACGCCCAGCGCCGTTTTGTACATCTTGCCGCGGTAGCGAATCGACTTGGCGGGCGAGCGGTCCAGCCATGGGAGGAAGAAGAAGATCACGATGGACAGCCCCATGAATATCACGCCCCAGAGCTTGGCGTCGATCCAAAAGAAATTGTAGACATTGGCGCGCAGAATCGAATAGAACGGAGTGAAGTACCACAGCGGAACAATCTCTGACGGAGTCTGAAGAATATTCGCCGGGACGAAGTTATCGGGTTCTAGGAACCAGCCCCACAGCTCCGGAGCGAAAAAAATGACGGCGGCGAAGATCATCAGAAACACCGTTACCCCGACGATATCTTTCACCGTGTAATACGGATGAAACGGGATGCCGTCGACCGGGAGGCCGTCCGCGCCCTTCGTTTTTTTTATCTCGATACCATCTGGGTTGTTCGAGCCGACCTGGTGCAGGGCCACGATATGCATGAACACCAGCGCCACCAGGATCAGCGGAATGGCAATGACGTGAAACGCGAAAAAGCGGTTGAGGGTGGCGTCGGACACCACGAAATCGCCTCGAAGCCATTCCGACAGCGCCGGACCGATCACCGGGATCGCGTCGAACAACGAGACGATCACTTGTGCACCCCAGTAGGACATGTTGCCCCACGGCAGCAGGTATCCCATGAAGGCCTCCGCCATGAGCGCTATATAGATGAACATCCCAATGAGCCAGACCAGCTCTCGCGGGTGGCGGTGCGACCCATAAAGCAAAGCGCGAAACATGTGCAGATAGACCATGATGAAGAAGAACGATGCGCCGGTGGAATGCATATAGCGGATCAGCCAGCCCCATTCCACGTCTCGCATGATGTACTCGACCGAGGCGAACGCCAGCTCGGTATCCGGTTTGTAATGCATGGTGAGAAAAATGCCGGTAACGATCTGTATCACCAGCACCAAAAGTGCGAGCGATCCGAAGTAGTACCAGAAGTTAAAATTCTTGGGCGCGTAGTATTCGGCGAGATGTTCCTTCCAGACCTTGGTCAGGGGAAAGCGGTCGTCAATCCAAGCCAGCAGCTTTTCCATCACGCGGTTCCTCTCTGGTCAGCGCCAATGATGATGCGCGAGTCGGAGAGATAGGCATGTGGCGGCACCACCAGGTTGGTGGGTGCGGGAACGTTCTTGTACACACGGCCGGCGAGATCGAACTTGGAACCGTGGCAGGGACAGAAAAATCCGCCCTTCCAGTTGTCGCCGAGGCCCGAGCCGGCACCGGCTTCGAGACGCTTGTCCGGGGAACAGCCGAGATGGGTGCAGATACCGACCAGCACAAGGAATTCCGGCTTGATCGAGCGCGGCACGTTTTGTGCATAAGCGGGCTGCTGATCGACGACCGTGGATTCCGGATCGACAAGAAGCGGATCGACTTCGGGGAGGGACTTCAACATTTCCGGCGTCCGTCGCAGAATCCACACCGGTTTACCACGCCATTCGACCGTGAGCAGCTGACCGGATTCGATCTTGCTGATATCCACCTCGACCGGTGCGCCGGCAGCCTTGGCACGGGCGCTCGGGAGCATACTGAGGACGAAGGGGGTAACCGCCAATGCCGTTCCAACCACTCCTAATCCGCTGGTGATCGCCAGCAAGCGCCGGCGGCGCGGATTAACAACCTCATTACTCATGAAACCCCCTCAATCTGTTGGAGCAAAAAACAGAAAATCACGCACAAGGGCGTAATTTTCTTAAGAACTCAAGATGAATCGCCAATGAATCGTTACGAAATCGCCCGTCCCCGAAAAACGGCGCATAGGATTATATATCATCTCTGCCGGAGTCAAGCACTTAGATCAAGTTGTGTTGAAGATTTTTTTCCGAAAATCACCGATATTCGACAAACCCGATGGCCTAATGGCGCGCGCGTACGGCCATATCAGATAGAATCGTCGTCCGGACATCTGGATTAGGCACACTGAACATGAGTTTGCGTCAAACCCTGACTTATCTCGTCCAGGCCGTTGTCTTGGGGCTGGCCATCGCCTTCGTGGTGCTATATGTGTGGCCCGAGATTACCGGTCAGGAACCATCAAAGGTCGAGATCCGCCAGACCGCGCCTGAACTCGCGGCACAATCAGTCGGCGGCCCCAATTCTTACGCCACGGCAGTGGATCGTGCCTCATCCGCGGTGGTCAATATCAACACCGCGAAAGTCATTACGGTGCGGCCACATCCCTTCTTCGATGATCCCATCTTCCGCCAATTCTTCGGCGGTGCCGACAACTTGATCACTCCACGCAAACGCGTGGAAACCAGCCTCGGCTCCGGCGTTATCATGAGCGCGCAGGGCATTATTCTCACCAATCATCACGTCATTCGCGGTGCCGACGCGATCCAGGTATCGCTTCAGGATGGGCGTATGGTGCAGGCGAAAGTCGTGGGCAGCGATCCGGAAACAGACATCGCGGTGCTGAAAATCGACCTCAAGAAACTGCCGGTGATCACGCTCGGGCATTCCGACAAGCTGCGCGTCGGCGACGTGGTGCTGGCCATCGGCAATCCCTTCGGCGTGGGCCAGACCGTGACCATGGGCATCGTCAGCGCCACCGGTCGCAACAAGCTCGGTATCAACACCTTCGAGAACTTCATTCAGACCGACGCCGCCATCAACCCGGGCAATTCGGGTGGCGCGCTGATCGACGCTGAGGGAAATCTGGTCGGTATCAACACGGCGATTTTCTCGCGCAGTGGCGGCAACCAGGGTATTGGCTTTGCCATTCCGACCAGTCTCGCCCAGAACGTGATGGAAGAGATTATCAAGCATGGCCGCCCGCAGCGTGGCTGGCTTGGGATCGAAGCGCAAGTCATCACTCCCCAAATCGCGCGTGCGCTCGAACTCAAGGACACGAAGGGCGTGGTGGTGGTCGGCGTGGTGCGCGGCGGGCCGGCACATAAGGCCGGCTTGCAGCCGGGCGATGTGCTGGTTTCCATTGACGGGAAGAAAATCAACGAGGCGCGCGAGGCGTTGCTGAACATTTCCAGCCATAAGCCCGGGAGTGTGGTGAAACTGGGTATCCTGCGCGAGGGGAAATCAATGATGCTGCAAGCCACCGCCATCGAACGCCCGACGCGTACGGCGGCGACGGAGTAGAGCGGATCGGTCGAGTTTTTTTCTGGCGGTTCCTCCCGTGATTTCTCCGGAATAATTATTCCTTCCTATTTCTCTGTCGACTTGTCGGAAAATGCATCGTCGTCCTTCTTGAATTCGTTTCCAATATCGGTCTCGCTCAAGTTGTGCCGGCCGCTGTCCACGGCGGCGTCCGCCGAGCGTTTCATCCAGCGCGACACGAACAGCCCGACCTCGAACAACAGGATCATGGGCACCGCCAGAAAGAACTGGGAAAAGACATCCGGCGGCGTGATGACCGCGGCCACGACGAAGGCCCACAGGATCACGTAAGGGCGTTTCTGCGCCAGCGTGTCGGGATTGATCACGCCCATGCGCGCCAGCAACACCACCGCCACCGGCACCTCGAAGGCGATACCGAAGGCGAAGAACATGGAAAACACGAAATCCATGTAGGAGCGAATGTCGGTCATCATGGTCACGCCGGGCGGAAGCGCGTGGACGAAAAACCCGAAAGCCATCGGGAACACCACGAAATAAGCAAAAGACATACCGCTGTAGAACAGGAATGTGCTGGACAGCAATAACGGCATCACCAGACGCCGCTCGTGTTTGTACAAACCCGGGGCAACGAAGGCCCAAAGCTGGTACAGCAAGAATGGAATAGTGATGACGATCGCCACGGCGAGTGTGAGCTTGATCGGTGTCAGAAACGGCGAGGCCACCTCGGTCGCAATCATGGTGGCGCCCGTCGGCAATACGCCCATGAGCGGCTTGGCCACCGCCGTGTACACCTCCGCCGCAAACGGGATCAGCCCCAGGAACACCACGGCAATGGCAATCACCGAGTAGAGCAGGCGGTCGCGCAGCTCCAACAGATGCGAAATCAGGCCGCCTTCAGCGACGCCGGGTTTTTCGGGATTTGCCATGTTTCTTTCCAGCCCGTGCCTTGCCGCGGGAGCCGCCACGCCGGTGCGCCGCATTAGATGGCGCCGCCGTCCCATCTGTGAGTGCGGTCACTTCAGAAGAATGGATCGTGGGAGAGGAAAGCTCGGGATTTATCTCCGTGAAACCCTTCACCAGTTCACCCGAGGTGTTTTGCATCATTTGGCGGGTATCGTTCAGCTCCTCTTTGAGCTTACGCAACTCCGCCAGATCTTCCGAATGGATCTCGCGGTCGATGTCCTGTTTGACGTCGGTGATAAAGCGCCGCAATTGCCCCATCCAGCGGCCGGCGGTGCGCGCCACCTCCGGCAGGCGTTTCGGGCCCAACACAATCAACGCGATCAGGCTGACCGCCACCAGTTCGGAAAAGCCGATGTCGAACATCGTGCGTGACCGTGGCGGAAAACGGGACTAGCTCTTTTGTTTCTTCTTGGAGGTAACTTCCGCGTCGATCACGCGGCCGGGATCGTTTTTCATTTTCTTGGATTGATCGCCCTCCTCTGACTCCGACGGGGGATTGTCTCCACCTTCCTTCATCGACTGTTTGAAGCTCTTGATGGCGCCGCCGAGGTCGCCGCCGAGATTGCGCAGCT
>JAOTWF010000119.1 GCA_029863005.1 Gammaproteobacteria bacterium
ACGTCTTTTTCACGGGCCCGGTCAAGGGCCGCAATGACCGAAGTCACTCCGAGAAGCTCGAAGGCAAGCTGAAGCTCATCGCCTACCGCGCGGCGGCGAAGACATCGCTGGCGGATGTTTATCGCAACTTCCGCCAGCGCCTGGAGGGCAAGGGATTCAATATCATCTATTCCTGCAGCGTGCGGGAGTGCGGCGGGGCCGACCTGGCTTATGCGATCAAGAAACTACCCTTGCCCAAGATGGAAGTCGATCCGTTCAATTATCGTTACCTGGCTGCACGCAAGGTTTCTGAAGGCCAGCAGGTGTCAATCACACTCATCATCAGCGCGGACACGAAGAAACAGGCTCGCATCCAGGTGACCGTGCTGGAGTCTGGTGAACTCGAAAACAAGATGGTCGACGCCGAAAAAATGGCGGCGGAATTGGGAAAGTCGGGGCACATCGCACTCTACGGAATCTATTTTGACACCGACAAGGACGTCGTCAAACCTGAATCCCGGCCTACGCTTGAACAGATCGCGAAACTGTTGAAGGTTCAGCCGAAACTGCGAGTCATCCTGGTTGGTCACACCGACAATCAAGGTGGCTATGAGTACAACATGCAGCTTTCTGCGCGGCGGGCTCAAGCCGTGGCAAAAGCGCTCACGACCGGATTCGGCATCGTCGCCGACCGATTGCATCCTGCTGGGGTAGGATACCTGGCCCCGGTGGCGTCGAACGCCTCGGAAGCTGGCCGGGCATTGAACCGCCGTGTCGAGCTCGTGCAGGGAAATTGAGACCGGTTGCCACTTGTCTCAGGTCAGAGATCGCTGCCGGCGCTGATACAGGTCATGCGGTTTCTGGGGCAGGAGATTCTGCCGCAACAGGCGGCAGGCTGTTGCAAAATGGGACGTGGGACATGTCCCGCGTGTGCCGGGCGTAGTTGTGGAAACTTATTAAAGGGGTCAGTACCCATTAATTATCTATCGAGAAACAAGAAACAAATAAGGGAAATAAAAGGGGACGGTGGGATTAAGACTAAATCACACCAGCTCATCCCCCCCCGCATCCTTCCCCGCCAGCCCCTGATTCACCCCCGGTCGGGATTCTTCCTGCCCCGGGCAGGTCAGTCCACCATATTTGCCAATAATATCAAGACTGAATCTGGTCCCACTTATGCCTTCAGGCCACACCGTGCTAATGTTTCGGCACTTTCCTCGCACAGGTATTAACATGAAAATAAATTTCCGAACGATCATCTTGGCCGCTGCGTTGGCGCTTCCCCTGACCGCGCTGGCACAAAACCAGAACGCGATTGACCATGCCAATCCCAATGCCAAGTTTCTGCGCTGCGGCACACCTGAACCCAGCGAGCGTGACGCCCAGTTGCGTGAAGCGCACTTTCTCGCTTTGAAGAAAGCCATCGGCAAGGGCAAGCCTGGTGGAGGGGGTGGTGGAGGTGGTGGTGGCAGCACACCCACGCCCACGACCATCAACGTGTATTTCCACGTGATCACAAGCTCCTCGGGCGAGGGAAATGTCTCCGGCCTGGTCAATCCCCAGATGGACGTGTTGAATGCGGCCTTCGCCGGCACGGTCTTTTCGTTCACCTTGGCCGGCACCACCGTCAATGCAAATGACAGCTGGTACACGGCAGGCTATGGCAGCTCTGCGGAGAGGCAAATGAAAGCCGCCCTCCGGGTGGGCTCGGCCGTCGACCTCAACATCTATGCCAACAACATGGGCGGCGGGCTGCTGGGTTGGGCGACGTTCCCGTCTGATTATGCGTCAAATCCAACCATGGACGGTATTGTGATTCTGAACGAATCACTGCCCGGTGGTTCCGCCGCGCCCTACAATGAAGGCGATACCGCCACCCACGAGGTGGGTCACTGGCTGGGGCTGTATCACACATTTCAGGGTGGCTGTAACGGCAGTGGCGATTTCGTGTCCGATACGCCAGCCGAGCGCTTCCCGGCCTATGGCTGTCCAGTCGGGCGCGACAGTTGTCCCAGCCCCAAGACACCGGGACTGGACCCCATCACCAACTTTATGGATTACACCGACGACTACTGCATGGTCGAGTTCAGTGGTGATCAAGCGACCCGGACCTGGGATCAATGGGCTGCCTACCGTCAGGGAAAGTGAACCGGCGTTTTCCTGAATCAAGTCGCACACGGGGGCGCTTATGGCGCCCCTGTTGCTTTGCTGGGCCATGATTCTTAAAGACGGTATCGTATTCCGCCTGACGAGCCGGCTGCTGATCGCGATGTCCTGCGCCGTCTTTCTCTCGTGCGTCGCCGTGGCGCAAGACTCGGGTGCGAGACGCATGAGCCGGCTGGCGCCTCCACCCCCCATCACCTGTGACCGCAATCAACTGACTTCCTGGACCGGGGTGATTACCGGTTACCGGCGAGAGTCTGACCGCACCTGGCTGGAGATCAGCACTGACGAGAATACCGTGGAGAATACGACGCTCGGCCATGAAGGCCAAGCGGATGCATCCTCTCGCTACCTGTTGTGGAATAAGCCGTTCTTGGAGACAGACTGGGCAGTCATCGAACAGTCGCCCGGTGTGCTGAAAATGGGAATGCGAGCCACAGTGTGGGTCTGTGAGGACGGGAAGACACCGCCCATCGTGGATTGGCAACCACCCCGTAAGAATTAAAGGAGACGCAGGGATTACAGTTTAATTACACTAGGTCATCTTTGGCGTCATTCGCTGCCCGCTGCCGGAGCTGGCCGAGGGGAGTTTCGAGGATTTCTGGCACTATCATGTCTTGACCTGGTTGCGCCCTTTCTTTTTTGCCACATAAAGCGCGTCATCAGCATCCGTTAACAGCGCTTCAATGCTTTTATCGCCGTCCTTGCAATTGGCCACGCCAAAACTGGCGGTAATTTTAATTTTTTGCCCATCATTGGTTACCACAAGATTTTCAATTTCGGATCTTAACCGTTCTGCCAGATTTGCAGCGTCTTCAAGACCGGTTTCAGGAAGAACAAAGGCAAACTCTTCGCCACCCATACGAGCCACAATGTCTATTTCCCGAACCAATCTTTGTAATGGTTCTGCCGCTGCCTGCAAAACCTTGTCACCAATAGAATGACCATAGTTGTCATTGATCATTTTGAAATGATCAATATCCATCATTATCACTGAAATAGGGTGTTTAAATCTTTTTGACTGTTCAAAAATGCGATTACCCTGTTCAAAGAATGC
>JAOTWF010000060.1 GCA_029863005.1 Gammaproteobacteria bacterium
CTTGTCCACTGACATCATCGATCCCGACACGTCCACCAGAAAAACAAGATTCGCCGCCGGCCGTTGATCGGCGTTCACGTCGTATCCCTTAAGGCCGATGTGCAAGAGCACCGTGTCCCGATTCCAAGGTGCTGGCGCCATCTCGGTGGTGACGGAAAATGGCCGGCTCAAGTCCTTCGGCAACGGATAGCCATAGGAGAAATAATTAATCATCTCCTCTACCCGCACGGCGTCTTTTGCCGGCAGGCGACCCTGATTCAGAAACCGGCGGACGTTGGCATACGCCCCGGTATCGACGTCAATGCTGAACGTAGAGACCGGCATTTCGGCCACACGTTTCACCGGGTTGTCATCGAAATGAGCGTAGTTTTCGCGATCCACCGGTTCGCTCGGATAGCGCCACTCAGGCGGCACGATCATCGTGCCCACCGCGGCCGGAGTATTCGCACTCAACACCTGTTGCTCCAGCAACCGACCGGGCTTTCCTTCCTTGTGTCTGGACAAGCTATCGTGCATCCGGGATTCATCTGTTGTTTGCGGCTGAGAACTGATGACGGTGCTCGATTTTATTTCATGCTCAAGTAGCTGCTTGGCTGTTGTTCCGTTGGACGTACAGGCGGTCATCCCGCCGAGAATCAGCACCAGCACCGCGCCTCGCGTCAGCTTGATGAAGCAGTTCATGAAAGATCTCCTTGTTTGTGGGCAACCGGGTATCCCGGTCATTCTCGGATGTAAACGCGGAGGAAGACAAAACGGGGTTAAGATGCAAGTGGACAGGGCAAAAGTGGACCTACTAACATAGTCCCGCCGAGTGATAAACGGTAATTAACCCCGAGATAACGGTTCGTGCGTTTATAGAAATGGATAAGGCGACTTCCGATGAAGAGCTGATGAATCGTTATCGCGACGGCGATGCTTCCTCTTTTGAGATCCTCTACGAACGTCACAAGGGACCGCTTTATCGCTATTTCCTGCGCCAGTCGGGGATTGCTGCCCTGGCCGAGGAGCTGTATCAGGATGTGTGGCTGAAGGTGATCCAATCACGTGAACGTTACGAGGTGCGCGCCAAATTCACGACCTATCTATATCATCTGGCGCATAACCGGTTGATCGATCATTATCGGGCACAGGCTGCGAGATTGCCTTTGTCCTACGAGGACGACCCCGATGAGAAAATCGAGCAGATGGCCGACGCCGAGATTCATGAGCCGGAAAACGAACTCGACCGACGACGCCAAGCCCAACGATTGCTGAAATTAATCCAAGACCTTCCCGAGGCGCAGCGTGAGATCTTTCTATTGCGTGAGGAAGGGGATTTGTCGTTGCTGGAGATCGCGGAGATTACCGGTGTGACGGCTGAAACAGCCAAGAGCCGCCTGCGTTACGCGCTGGCCAAACTGCGCCAGGGACTGGCGAAGGACGAAACATGATCACAAAGAAATCTTCAGGGACTGACGGCACACAACCAGCCGAAGAATCCGGCATCAAACGACTCTACGCCGATACCGCTAGAGAAACGCCGCCCGCCACACTTGATGCGAAAATCCTGATCTCGGCCCGACAGGCGACTTCCAAAGAAAAGAATCGTTTCCCGTTTGGGTCCCGCTGGGGATACCCGCTGTCGAGTGCCGCCGTCATCGTATTAAGTCTGGGCGTGGTATTGCTACTGAGCCAACAAGGCGTGTTTGATCCGAAAACTCCGCCCTATTCGGACTCTGATCCAACGACGGATCTGGGGATCGCAAGCCGTACGACAGCGCCTCCCGCGACACCGGCGGCAGAGGCACCGGCACGAATGAAGGAAAGATCGCTGGCCAAAACCGATTCAGCTCCATCAGACACTTCACGCCTGTTGATGGCGGGAAAGCCGCCCGCCGCGGCGATGGAACAACGGGAGGCCAAAGAGAGCGTGCCGGAAACAGCATCCGTGTCCGGCGCCATGATCGCCCAAGGCAGAATGGCCGAAGAGCGCGCGGCATCCCCCATGGCAGACACCATGCGAGCCAAAGAGAACACTACTTTAAATCAAGCAAAAGTCCGCGTTCAGGCCGACGTGATCTCGTTGCAGGTCACGGGTGAGCCCGGAGCCTATCAGTTCACGGTTGGCATACGCAGCCCCGACTCGGGCTGCCAGCAGTACGCCGACTGGTGGGAAGTGGTGAGCGAAGAAGGCAAGCTGCTCTACCGTCGTGTGTTGCTGCACAGTCATGTCAACGAACAGCCCTTCACTCGTTCCGGAGGACCCGTACCGATTCAATCCGATACCATTGTCTGGGTTCGGGCGCATATTAACTCCGCGGGTTATGGTGGAGCCGCGTACAAAGGCTCGGTCAAGTCTGGATTCACCCGAGTGAAACCGAGTGGAGTTTTTTCTGCTGAACTCGCGAATCAGCCGCCGTTACCGACCGATTGCGCTTTTTAGAATCAGATTGAAGCCAAGTGCGACAAATCAACGCGGCTACATTTTCACCAGTTATCGTTAACTCAGAATCCCCCCGGCAAGGGGGGTGGCGGTGGTGGTGGGGATGCAGGCAGTGACAGTGGTGGAGGTGGCGGTGGCACGACAGGTGGAGAAGGCGTCACTGTACTCGTCGCCGCACCTTTAGCAGCTTCCGATTGGCGGCCGGCGTCAACCGCAGCGGCGCCTTCCCCCGCGCCCGGCTCAGTCGGGGAACTTTGCTGGGGTGAGGCGGGCGATGGCGGCGGGATATTCGCCTGGATGACGTTCAGGTCGGGATCGATCCGTTTCTCCTCGGCATGCGTCGCCTGCGGGGGCGGCCGGGATTCCGAGTAATGGACCTTGCCGTCCTGGTCAGCCCATTTCCACATTTTCACTGATTCTGCCAAGGGCGCCGATGTCATCACCCCGAGCATGAGCAGTAAAGCAATTCCACTCGCCCATCGGACAATCATGGCTTGATGACGATGGCCAATTGCGGTGGACGATTCACCCCACAACACGAATCCTCGAAATCGGTGTACTGGACGTAGTCGTCGTTATCGTCCAGGTTGGCATCGCTCAGCGAGAAGCGCAGGCGATATTGGGAACGCAATCGGGCGTTGTTTAGATCGCTCTCCATCTGGCCGGTGACTTCCAGGATCTTGTAACCCAGATTGGCGTCTCTCGACAGCGTGCCGGCGTTGCCCAGCAGGGTCGCCGCCGCGAAATCCGTGCCTTCCAGCGCGGTTCCGTAATTCACGTGGTCGACAACCACGCTCCCCATTGTCCCGTCATACGGCAAACCGCTCACGCTGGCCTGGTAGAACCTGAGAATCGCCGCAGTGACGATCGTGCCGAGTGGTATTTTCGCGAGATCGAAACTGTAGAACTGGCGGTAGGCGGTGCTTATCCCTGGGAATTCCTCGACATCCCCGGTACGCGGTGCGCCGCCGGCGCTCGCGGTCGAACCGTCACTCCCCGCTTCCCCGTCCAGGGCGGCGCTGCTGCCGGCCACCACCGGCGTGACGTCCACGAATACCCCGTAAGGCGTGGTGGCCGGTGTAAGCGCGACGTTTCTATTAGGCGCAACATTGCCCGTGATGATGCCCGCATTGTTGAATACCAGTACCGAATCGGTGCCCGCATTGGCGACGTACAACCGGTCACCGGCGAGATCGAAGTAAAGATCGCGCGGTTGATCGAGTGCCGTGAGGACGCCCGTGAGCGCTCGATCGGGCGCTTTGTTTCCACTGATAGTGGCGATGTCGTTGAATACCAGGATCGAGTCGGACCCGGTATTAGAAACGTACAAGCGGTCCTGGAACACATCCAGCGCGCCGCCACTCGGGCTGTTCAGGGTCGTGGAACCGCCGGAGATCGTGTGGGCAGGAGCGGTATTGCCTGCGACCGTCGCGGCGTTGTCAAACACCAATATACTGTTTGCGCCCGTTCCGATGGTTCCGCCGTTGATTACGTACAGCTTATTGCGCGTGATGTCGACGAATACACCCGATGGTGCATTGAGCGTGGTGGTCATGCCCTTGAGGGTCCGGCTGGGTATCACGTTGCCAGCGGTCGTGCTGGCATTCTCAAAGACGAGAATGCTGTTGTCCGTAGTGTTGGCAACGTATAGCCGGTCGCTAAAGATGTCGAAGAACAGCGCAGAAGGACCACTCAAGGTCGTAGCAGCGCCGGCAATCGTACGACCTGGTGCAATATTTCCGGTCAGGGTGCGGACATTGTTAAACACCAGGATATTGTTACCGCCATGATTGGCAACGTAGAGCTGATGGCGTGCCATGTCCACGGCAATGCCACGCGGTCCGTTGAACAGGGTATTCCCGCCAGTCACGGTACGATTGGGCGGCACGTTGCCGGATACGGTAATGGCGTTGTTATACGAGAGCAGCCAGTCGCCATTGCTGCCGCTGACATAGAGCTGGCTTTCGCTTCCCGTGGACCAGGACCACGGGGTGGCACCCCCAGTCCCAGCACCACCGCAGCCAGAAAGTACGAGCGACAAAAAAAGTATGGCGCCTGCCAGGACGGGGAATCGAATGGAGGAATTTAAAGACATCGGGCGCCTCGCGATCTGCAGCCTTACACAACAGTGTAATTGTGCACCGGGCGTGCTGTCATCCATCGCCGTATTACAGTTTCGGCTGAATGGGTTACAGGATGCACACTACTTCACGATGAAGTGTTCGCGGTAATATTTCAGTTCCTCGATCGACTCGCGGATATCGTCCAGTGCCTTGTGCGTGTTCTTTTTCACCATGCCGTTGCACAGGCCAGGTTTCCAGCGGCGGGCGAGCTCCTTGATGGAGCTGACATCGAGATTGCGGTAATGAAACCAGGATTCAAGTAGAGGCATGGTGCGTGCGAGAAAACGCCGGTCCTGGCAGATGCTGTTGCCGCACATCGGTGATTTATTCTTAGCGACATGTTTCTGCAGAAATTCAAGCGTCAGGCGCTCGACATCCGCTTCGGTGTAAGTTGACTGCTTCACGCGCCCGATGAGCCCTGTCCCCGCGTGGGTACGTTGGTTCCACTCGTCCATGGATGCCAGCACCGCATCGGACTGGTGTACCGCCAAAACCGGCCCTTCCGCCACAATGTTCAACTCGCTGTCGGTAATAATGGTGGCAACTTCTATTATCCGGTCGGTATCCGGATTTAACCCTGTCATTTCCATGTCTATCCATATCAGGGCGTTACTGTCCTGCGCCCCGTTGGGTAATTGCGCCATGCGTGGTCTCCAAATTCTGAAAGGGAATTTTCCGTGTTCCCTATTGTCTCTTAGGCGATGATGATAACATCTAATGAAGCTCTGCCGCGTTCGTGTTTTCATAATATTAACCCATGAATACCTTTACGATCATTTTTATCGGTCTGCTCGGTCTGTCGCTGCTGGTGGAAATGTGGCTCGCCAACCGTCACATCCGTCATGTCGCCACGAACCGCGAAACGGTGCCTAAGGCCTTCCGCCGCAAGATTTCACTCGAAGATCACCGCAAGGCCGCTGATTACACCATCGCGCGCACCCGTTTCGGGCGGCTGGAGGATATTTACGGCACCGCCCTGCTGATGATCTGGACCGTGGGCGGCGGACTGGAGTGGTTGGACCGCTTCGCGCGCGGATTCGGATTCGGAGAACTGGTCACCGGTACCCTGTTCATCCTGATCGCGTTCATTATCATGGGGCTGATCGAACTGCCATTCAGCGTGTACCAGATCTTCGTGATTGAAAACCGCTTCGGTTTCAACAAAACCACCCCCGGACTGTTCATCAACGATCTGATCAAGAAAACCCTTATGCTGGGGATTCTCGGAGCACCATTGGCCATTTCTGCTCTGTGGCTGATGCAGGTAGCCGGCGCGCTGTGGTGGGTATTTGTGTGGTTGCTATGGAGCGGCTTCACGCTGTTCCTGGTGTGGGCCTATCCCATTTGGATTGCGCCAATTTTCAACAAGTTCACGCCACTCAAGAAAGGAACCATGCGCGAGCGCATTCAAGCCCTGCTGGAACGCACCGGGTTTCGCTCACGTGGCATCTATGTCATAGACGGTTCACGTCGCAGCGCGCACGGCAATGCCTACTTCACCGGTTTTGGCAAATCCAAGCGGATCGTATTCTTCGATACACTGCTGGAACACTTGGGTGAAAAAGAAGTTGAGGCGGTGCTGGCACACGAGCTCGGACACTTCAAGCGCCGGCATGTTATTAAGCGCATGATGCTTACTCTCGGCATGAGCCTGTTCGGTTTGGCGCTGCTCGGATGGCTTATCACGCAACCGTGGTTCTATGCCGGCCTCGGCATGACGCAACCCTCGAACCATGCTGCGCTGATGCTCTTCATGCTGATTATTCCGGTGTTCACGTTCTTTTTTCAGCCGTTATTCGCCTGGAGTTCACGCCGTCACGAATACGAGGCTGACAGCTTCGCTGCCGAACAAACTGATGCGAGCAAGCTCGTAAGCGCCTTGGTGAAGCTCTACAAGGAAAACGCCAGCACGCTCACTCCCGACCCGCTGCATTCCGCCTTTTACGACTCGCATCCACCGGCCGCGATGCGCATCGCCCATCTGGCCGGCAAATCCTGAAACAAAAACCCAAGGAGGGGCCATGATCAAGTCTTACGCCATATTCCCCGTCATCGCCACGCTGTCTATCCCCATCAACGCCTTGGCATTGCCGGGCAACGCTGCCGAAGGCAAGAAGCTGCACGACGCGAATTGCGTGTCCTGTCACGATGACAGCGTATACAAACGCCAGGACAGGGCAGTGAAAAACCTTGAGGGGTTGACGCAACAGATCAATGCCTGTGGCCACGCGGGTAACGTTACCATCGGGAAACCCCAAGCCAATGACTTGGTGAAATATTTGAACGAAACCTATTACAAATTCAAATAGCGTGAGGTCGGTATGAAAGATCTGATGAAAAAATCCTGCAAACCTTGCGTACCGGGAACGCCACCGCTGACACGCGATCGCGCCGCCGATTTAATCCAACAGACCCCGGGCTGGGCTCTGAATGATGCCACGTCCGAAATCAGCCGGACCTTTAAGTTCAAGAATTATTATGAAACCCTGGCCTTCGTTAATGCCCAGGCCTGGGTCGTGCACCGCGAGGATCATCATCCCGACCTGGAGGTGGGATACAATCGCTGCCACATGCGCTTCAGCACGCATAGCATCAAAGGTTTATCGGAAAACGATTTTATCTGCGCCGCCAAAATCAACACTTTGCTGGGCGAGTGACAGTTGCCGGATTCCGTCAGGTTATCCGCACCGGTCAAAACAGGATGGTAGTCCGGCTCGCAGGTCCGGATACATCAGCTCTACGCCCAGTTCCTCCCTCAATCGGCGGTTGTCAATCCGCTTCGATTCCGCGAGATAAGAAAGCATTCCTTCACCCAATTGCCGGCACCCCTGCTCGCGCGTGACTTCCGGCGGGCGCGGGATGCCGAGCAGGTCTGCCACGCGAAAGAAAAAATCCGTCATGGTCGTGGGATGGCCGTCGCTGACGTTATAGATGGCGCCAGGGCTATCATGATGTCCGGCGATGAAGCAGGCCTGCGCCAAGTCATCGGCGTGGATGCGATTGCTGTAGGGTGAGTCCTCCTCCCGCAGCACCGGTGCGCCGGAACGCAGACGTTTTTCAGGCAGCAGACCGCGGCCGTAAATCCCGGGCACGCGCAGTATCACTGTCGACACTTGGTTTATTTCACTCCACTGTCTCAAGGTCATCTCGGCGGCGAGCCGCCGCCGGGCGCGGTCTGTCTGTGGGTTGGGTGGGCGCTCCTCCGTCACCCACTCGCCGGCGCATTCCCCGTAAACACCGGTGGTGCTGATTAAGACCACGCGCACCGGCAGGTTTGATGTTTCCAAGATAGAAACAAAATTGATCATGCGTGGGTCAGAGATCCCTTCGTCCGGCGGCGGCGCGAAGTAGTAGACCAGAGCATCCTTCACGACGAGCTGGTGCAGCGAGGTAGGATCGTCAAGGTCGATTGACACCGGCACGATACCGGAGCGGCGCATCCGCTCGGCGGAGAAAGCCGAGCGGGCAAGCCCCCGCACCGGGCGGCCCGCGGCACGCTCCAACTGGGCGACACGCTCGCCGATGTCGCCGCAGCCGACAACGACTACGTCAGTTGCGGCGCAGTTCATCACTCACAGCAATGGGAGTCGGGTAGCGCCAAACGATGAGATACATCGATATCATCATGGTGATAATGGTGGAGAGTTCCAATAAGTGGGCGGCCTGGCTGCGCAAGGCGCCGGTTTCCAACGCTAATACTGCGATCAATAGGGTGAATTCACTCCCCTGCCCCAAGCGCAAACCCATCTCCTTGGCGCGGGGCGGAGATTCGCCCGTACGAACCAGCAGCTTGTCGAAGACAAACGGTTTCACGAGTAACAGCACAGCCGCCAATACCACGGCCGGCACCAACACATCCAGCAGTTGGTGAAGATCAAGCCCCGCCCCCAGCATAAAGAAAAAGATGATCAGGAAAAAATCACGTAGCGGTTTCAGGTTTTCAGCAATGAAAAGCGAAATTCGGCTGGAGGCCAAGGCCACCCCGGCGATGAATGCGCCGATCTCGTGGGACAGCCCGAGCCATACCGAAAGCTCTGCCAACCCGAGGCACCAGCCAATCGCGAGCAGGAAAATGTATTCCTGGATAACATCGAAACGCGCAATGAGCGGAATGAGCACGAAGCGTTCGACCAGCCAGGCCAATATGCAAATCCCGACTAAGGCCAAGACCAGTCCCACCACGTCGGTGATCAGAGTTTCCCCGCCGAGTCCCGCGCGCAGCACCAACAGCATGACGATGGCAATGATATCCTGCAACAGGAGGATACTAATCATGACCTCGCCGGTATGGCGGTGATGCAAAACCGTGGTGGGCAGCAGCTTTAGACCCACAATAGTACTGGAAAACATGAGCCCGCCGCCGACGATCAGGGATTCGATCCAGTGAAAACCAAGGAGCTGACCCGCCGCCAATCCAATCGCCCCAAAAATAAGAGAACTCAGCCCGGTGACGATCGTGGCGGAACCGAGAAGCCGGAACAGTTTCTGCGGATGCATGTTGAGACCAAGGAGGAACAGAAGAAACATGATGCCGATGTCGGCCACTTCCCGGATCAAGGAGGCGTCCGTCACCCAGCCGAGCAGCGAGGGGCCAAGCACCACGCCCAGCACAATATACGAAACGATCAGCGCCTGGCGTGCGTACAACGCCACGGTGGCGAAAATGGCCGCTCCGGTAAAGACCAGAAACATGATAAACAGCATCGAATCGCTGGGCATTCGCTTTCCTTGCGTGATATGTCCCCACGCCGGTGATTCAGGCGCGATGATAAATAGATTAGTTATTGACCCGGCACGATTCTTCCTGAACGTAGGAGGCCAGCGACGGGCTTTTCCGACCTTTGTAGCGATTCGGCTGTGCCGGGTCAATAACGAAATCAATAATGATTTTCAATTATTGAGGCGGCAAAACGACCTCGCTCGAAAACCATGCGGTAATTGACCGGTGAAAAAAATTAAAAAGATTCCAACCGCCTCAATAATCACGCTTCGCGCCTACCGGCCAGCGCACGGGCAAGTGTATGGCGGTCGGTATATTCCAGCTCACCGCCGATGGGAACGCCGTAGGCAATGCGCGTGGCCTTGATGTGACGCGCGCGCACCAGGTCGCTGATGTAATGCGCCGTGGCCTCCCCCTCCACCGTCAGGTTCGTGGCCAGCACCACTTCCTTGATCTCACCTTCATTGAGCAGGGCTTCCAGCCGGGGAATGCCGATCTCGTCGGGACCGATGCCGTCGAGGGGCGACAACCGTCCCATGAGCACGAAGAACAGACCGTTGTAGACGCCTGACTGATCGAGCGAGACTAGATCAGATGGCGATTCGACCACGCACAGCAACGATTTGTCGCGTCGGCCGGAAGAACAGATGGGACACAATTCGGTCTCGCTGAGATTATTGCACCGTCGGCAGTGAATCACGCGTTCAACCGCGTTTGACAGCGCTTGGGCTATCAGGCGCGCGCCTTCACGATCTCGCTCCAGCAGATGATACGCCATGCGGCCAGCGCTTTTGGGACCAACGCCCGGGAGCCGCCGCAGGGCTTGTTTGAGTGCTTCAAGAACGGGGATTTCGTTCATGCTTCAGAATGGCAGCTTCATTCCGGGAATATTGAGTCCGGCCGTAAGCCCCGCCATTTTCTCCTCGGTGGTTTTCTCAATCTTGCGCACGGCGTCGTTGACCGCCGCGGCAATCAGGTCCTCTAATACTTCTTTGTCGTCCTGCAAGAGGCTCGGGTCAATTTGCACGCGTTTGACATCGTGGCGGCAGGTCATAGTCACGTTGACCAGGCCACCGCCGCTGCTGCCGGTGACTTCAATGCTGGCCAGCTGTTCCTGGGCCTTGCGCAGATTCTCCTGCATCGCCTGCGCCTGCTTCATGATGTTTCCCAATCCGCCTTTCATGGTGTCCTCGTCTTGCGTTAAACCTTGGGCCGAATCGATGCAGGGTTGACCCGGGCACTGAATTTCTCCTGCAGGGCGCGTACGTTAGGGTCATCCACGATGGCCTGCACCGCCGCTTGTTGCCGCTCGTCTTGCTGGCGACTTTTCTCCTGCGCCGGCGTTTCCGCCATTGGACGACCCAGCTCCACCTTGAGGCGAGTGGGAGCGCCGTGAAATTTTTCGAGCGCCTTTCGGAGTTCTTCTTCGCGTTCCTTGCTGAGCAGTTTGGCGTGCGTTGCTTCCAGCGTTAGCGTCATCACACCGTCGGAATGCGCTACCAGCATCGTGTTGTTGGCCAGCTCTCGCAGCAGCCCTGTCAGCCCGAGTCGAGGCACTACTTCACTCCATTTGCCATTTAATGTGCTGGTGTTTTGATTCAGTGTTTCAACGTCCGGTTTTGTCTCGGGGGGAGCCGTTGCCTTGGCCGCGGAGGCCTTTGGCAAAGGCGTAGCCGCGGCCGCGACGGGCGCATGTGTCTCGTCCGGCATTGACGGGCGGAACGCGACCATGCGCAGCAGGGTCATTTCTAACCCGATGCGCGGATCCGGGGCGAAAGGCAGGTCGCGCTGTCCCATGATGCCAATCTGGTAGTAGAGTTGTACATCTTGCGGCAGCATGGCACGCGCATGGGTCAACACGCCCTCACCCTCTTCTCCCGCGAGCGCCGGATCGGCCTGGGCCACTGCGATCCGGTGCAGTGACAGCAGCAATTCCTTCAGCACCGCTTCGTAATCCAGACCGAACTCGGCAGCTTCCGAAACGGCCTGGAGGAGCCCTGAAACATCACCTGCCTCGAGTCTAAGCAGCAAGCGCTCAATGAAATCCTGTTCAATCGTGCCCAACATGGCCCGCACTTCCGCCTCATTGACCTGGCCGCCGCCATAGGCAATCGCCTGGTCTAGCAATGACAGGCCGTCGCGCACGCTGCCATCGGCAGCACGCGCCAGCAGCTTAATGGAAGCGGCATCATGGACAATACCTTCCGCATCCAGAATTTTCTGAATTTGCGCGGCGATTTGATCATGCGACAGGCGCTTGAGATTGAATTGCAGGCAGCGCGATAACACCGTGACTGGCAGTTTCTGAGGATCGGTCGTGGCAAGGAGGAATTTGACGTGGGGCGGCGGTTCTTCCAGCGTTTTCAATAATGCATTGAAACTGTGGCCGGAGAGCATGTGCACTTCGTCGATAAGATAGACCTTGTAGCGGCCGCGTGACGGGGCGTACTGAACGTTGTCGAGCAGTTCGCGCGTATCATCCACCTTGGTGCGCGAGGCCGCATCCACTTCGATCAAGTCCACGAACCGGCCCTCGTCCACTTCTTGGCAGGCGCTGCACTGGCCGCAAGGCTTAGAGGACACGCCGGTTTCACAGTTGAGCGATTTGGCCAGGATGCGGGCGATGGTGGTCTTGCCCACGCCGCGGGTCCCGGTGAAAAGAAAGGCATGATGCAGACGCCCGTGATCCAGCGCGTTGACCAGCGGCTGCACCACGTGGCTTTGGCCCACGAGTTCAGCGAAGTTTCGGGGGCGCCATTTGCGCGCCAGGACCTGGTAACTCACAAGACTTTTCTCATTATCTGTAACAGGTTTTCCGAAATGGGTGGCGGTTCGAGCCAACCACACCCCAGAACCCGAAATACCTGCTGCGGCTGCTTCCTTCCGGACCTGACCGGGTTCACAAGCTTCCGTCGCCGAGGGGACCGGCTCTCACCGCCATAATCAATCAATAGCAAGGAAGTTTAACACGAGTGGCGAGTACAGTAACCGTGAGAGAGATGAAAGTAATTGAAAGATGGCGGAGAGGGAGGGATTTGAACCCTCGATACGCTTTTGGCGTATACACACTTTCCAGGCGTGCTCCTTAAACCGCTCGGACACCTCTCCGGAATAAGCTTTGACAATCAATAACGAAAAGCGGAGGCAAGGGTAAACTACCCGTTACTTCTCCGCAACGCCGATAAGGGCTGTTGCAGGAACGATTGAAAAAGCAGGGCGAGTCACACCGCTAGGGCTCTTGCTGTGATCATGTTTAACCGATCAGTAACTATCCCACTGGGGTTCGAATCCTTTTTCGCCAAATCAAAGAAAAAGGGGCCAAAAGACCCCTATTATTTGACTGGCGGAGGAGCCAGTCTGGAGCGAACCCTTCTCTGCAGACAATTCCCTGTAACCGGGAAAAATACAGGGAATAACTGCTCAGCAATGCCACAACTAGCTCGCCCTTCCCATCGAATTGCCCTCCCTCAACCAGTTCGCAGCGATGCGTCCCAATATCAAAACGCTGATAACAGAGAATTAACAGGGAATAACAATTTGCAAGGTGAGTTTTAGTTATTGACCTGTACGCGCTGGCATCCTCAATTTATGAGCGATACGCACCATGGCCAAGAACCGGTTGGACGACAGACTATAAAGTTGACTATTATCAAGGCAGGCAGCGGCAGTAGGTGTATGTTTTTTGATATTGGAAAAATAAGAATGACATCCAGTGCAAGATCTAATTCGAATTAACTCCGTGGGTATGGCCTTTTATACAATTAGGAGACCAAGCTATGGATATCACTACAACAGACGTCACTTTCCATCTTGATGAAACATTGGGGCATAACGAGCGCGAGTTAATTCGCGATAAACTTCTCTCACAGAATGGTATCTTGTCCGCTGCCACCAATGATAAAACGCCTCACCTAATGATCGTCGTATATGACCCGGACATGACGGCTCCGGAAACCATTCTGGAATTGCTGAACCATGATGGCGTGCATGCCGAGCGGTTGGGATAATCGTTAGAAAGGCCCACAGTTCCCTTCGCACTAAAGCCGAAAGACAAGGCTCCGGTTATTTCTCGCCTCTGTGGTGTGGTTAGTATGCTAGCGGTTGCAAAGTAATACCTGCAGCCCAACTCACGCAAGAATTGGCCGCCAATCTTTGGCAACTAGTCGTCGCGCACTCATTCCTACAACATATCAGTTAACTGGAAGTGGCCTTCTTGCGCTGCTTACTACGGACGCTGGATGGCTAGTTAGGGTCAGAAGCAGCCGGTCGATTAGCAGGAAGTATTGCGTTGCAAGATCTACAAGGAATTAGACCAAACACACTTAGCATCCGATGACAAATCGGGGGGCACTCTTTTAACCATTTGAGCAACACGGAAAAACAGCGAAATAGTAATTCTTCAGGAACAGGTAAACCGAACCTCGAAATCGTGGAGCTGAGAAAAATACCCCCTCTCCACCGATATCAGGTTATCGCGGGCCAGTATCGGACATGCTCAGGTGAGTAATAGCGTAACACGGCGGGGAAAAGCCGCCCTTTCTCCGATTGGCGGAGAAAGGGCCATTTACTGCTGACTGACTGGCGGAGAGGGAGGGATTCGAACCCCCGTGGCGTTTCCGCCCATCTGATTTCGAGTCAGCGCCGTTATGACCGCTTCGGT
>JAOTWF010000061.1 GCA_029863005.1 Gammaproteobacteria bacterium
AATCATCTACTTTACATTGGTGGGAATCGGGCTTTATTTTGCCTCCGACTGGATACTGGACCGCATCGAAGCCGCACGCGGCCGCCGGTTTGAGAACCGCTCTGTCATATTCTTTGTGATCATTCTGCTGCTCGCCGTCGTATCGTTCCAGATCATCGGTCATCTTATGCATTCTTAAGCCGTGCGATATTGGAAATAACGAAAGTTATACCCTTCGAGGTGTACTAGAAGGCTTGAAGAAGCCGAGCGGAACGTCAGGGATCCATAGATAGAGAGTTAAATAACAGCCTTACAACGCATGATTCTTGCGCCCGTGCCAGATAGCGCGGTAACAGACATAGATGAATAGAAAACCGCCGACGATGGAGATTACTCCTCCCAATCCCATGAGACCCATGCCGGCCACTCGCTCTACTGTGTCGAGCGCCTGCGCCGCCCCCGCGACTTTGCGTTGCACTCCATAACCGCCCGAGATCACCAGGCCCAGCACATGAAGCAGTTGCCCTCCGCCGTACAGGTACGGCTGCAGCCGGGCCAGTTTCCGATCGGGCCGGCGATAACCGAAGCGCGGGAGAAGATAATAGGTCAGCCCCATGAAAGCCAGGGTCACGCCGACGATGCTACCGTGATAATGCGCCGGGATGGTGACATCGGTGCCGGTGATGAGAAAACCGATCACGCCGCCAACGCCGAACAGTACCATGGAAACTATCAAAGCGGCTCGCCAAGGCTGCTCATCACCGGGGGGGCGCGAGGATTTTAACAACCCATGCAGCAGGGCCAGGCTCAGGGGCAGCGCCGCCAGGCTGCCGCCATATTGCATCTGCCAGGTGAAAAGCTTGATGTGCTCCACAGAGGTCACCGCGAAGGAGTAATAAATAACCGGCGTGAAGAACACGGCGACCAGCCCGAAACCAAATAAAATCAGCGCCACGCGCGGGCTCAGAACGAGTCGCACGCTGCTCGCCGAGGCCAGCCACAGCCATGCCACCAGCATCAGGAGAGTGTAGGTGAATTGCAGGACATGCCCACCACCCCAAAACAGCAATTCGTAATAGGGCTTGCCGCGCAGATATTCCGGAACCGTGAAATACGACCAGCCAAAGGCAATGAGCGCGAACATGGCCGAGACGGCCGCAGTGTTGAGTCCGAAACGCAAGGCGGCGGCGCCTTCGATCCACTGCCCTACCGGCGGGATCGCGCCCATGGCGCGCAACACCAGCAGGAACACGGCGGCGGCGAACATCAACAGACCCGAAAAAAACAGCGGATGCTGCAACACGGGAATGTAATTGCTCATCAGCGCCTCGCCCGCGCCCAGAAAAGGCGCGGTCGACATCACCAGCGTTCCCAGCATTGCCAATAGCAGCGCCAGCCGGCCGGCGACCAGGAATCGCGGCGTGGAATTGAGGCTCCACAACACGCCGCCGAAGGCGAGGAACCAGACCAGCACCGAGAGGTCCACGTGCACCACCAGTGCTGTGTGGAAAAAATCCACCCATGGGAAAAAATTCTGCACATACGGGGCGCGAGCCAACACCAGCAGCACCGAGAAAATTCCCGAGATGAGGAGCGCTGCCAGCCCAAGCAATAACCAGCCACGGGCGAGTAGCCGGCGTCCGTCATCGGGAATCGGTAGGGTGAATTCCATAATCAAAGATTAACCGGAGAAAACCCAGGGTACACGATATTTAAAAACATCTCGTAACAACCTCTGTGATCTCTGGGTGTTCGGTGTCTGAAATAATTTACTTAAACACAAACCCGCCGGTGTGAGCGTTGAAGTCGACCACGAAAACCTGGCCCGGCACGACGGTCACGTCCGTCTCCTGGGTGTAGTTAAAATCCGGCACGCGTACGCTGTCGTTAAGGCGCGTACGGAGACGATATCGCCCCGCGGGGACCGCAAAGCGCTGATAAACGGTCGAGGCGCCGTCGCGCGACAAGCCGGCCGGCGGCAGCTCGGCGCGGTATAGCAGCTCACCGTCCAATTCCAGCTCAAACTTAACAGGAGAACGCTCGCGCCCGCACACCACGGGCACACGCATATTGGGTGGCAACTTCTCCAGCTCCTCGGCGGTGCGCACGCGGCATTCCTCCAGCGGCTGGCCGGCATGGCTGAAGCTCACCTTGATCAGGGCCTGGTCCGCGGGAAAGTGCACATAGGCCGGCGCCACGGAAAAATAACCGATGACAGACACAAACAAGCCGTAGAACAGCCCTTGGCCGGAATACCGCATGATCTTTTTCAGCATGATACAGATCTCATCTTTCAATCTTCCGAATCCGCGACGCCTCAACCCAGCTTGTGATGCAACCGCGCATCGTGTGTGCGGAAATGATCGGAGAACCATGTTGCCAACCGCTGCGCGAACCGTTCCTCGTCAAAAACCTGGCGATCTTCATAGTCATCCATGATATCGCGGATATCGTCCAGCAGCTGCTCATGGTCCGCCTTGTGTTCACTGAAATGCTCATAACGGCTCGCGCGCATGAGTTTTTCCTCGAGCGCGAAATGCGCGGAAATACGCGTATATATTTCGCCGAGAAAATTGGAAACGGTGATATCGGCCCCAGGGCGTTTCAAGCGCTCGTGGGTTTCGTTGACGAGCCCGATCAGTTCACGGTGCTCGTGGTCCACGGCCGTCACACCGACCGAAAACCGGTCATCCCAGGCGATAAGCGGCATCACTCACCTCACCATGATTCGAACTCGGCGACGCGGATGGCGGGGGCAAGCTCCCGCCTTTTTGATAGGGCCCCATATCCCTCAGGCGGGAACGGAAGGCATCGAGTGCCTGTGTCAAGCGCTTGGCGCCTGAGGGCGCTACCCAAGCGGTGGCGATCCGCTCGCGCGGCACGCGCCCGCGCAGATATGGATCGCGCTGTCCCGCCAGGCGCTGCTCCGTCCAGTCCACCCCCAGTCGATGATAACAGTCGCCCGCCGCGCAACCGACCAGCATCACGCCATCGGCGTGGTGGCGGGTGATGACAAAATCGATGAAAGACGGCGTCAAAGCCGCGACACAGGGCAGCGTGAGAACGCCGACACCCTTCTGCGCGAGTCCGGTCAGATCGATCCCGGGTTGACAACCATAAACGAGGACCCGGTCTTGGCCTTCAAGCTTCGTGGTTGCGGTCAGGGTTTTTTCCCGGATGGTTCGGATGGCGAGTAACGGCATGTCGATGCCGGCGATCAGCTCCGTCTTGCGTCGGAACGGCGTGGCGGTCGGGCAGGCGCCGACGCAGATTCCACAGGCCGTGCACAAATCCGGGTTCACCGAGGCCTGGCTGTCATACGGCAACCCATCGGTTCGTGGCAGCATGATCACGGCACTGTAGGGACAATCCGCGAAGCAGCGCCCACAGCCGTTACAATTCGGAAGACTGACCACAGCCGCGGCTGCCTCGCGCCTGCGCGGTAGCCACGGCAGGATCATCAACAACAAAGTGCCGCCACCGGCGATTCCCCAGGCAACACCCGGTGACCAGACATCGATCAGGGGGTAGAGCGCAAGATAAAACCAGTCGGGCCGCACCACGCTGACCACCGTGTCGAGGTCGGCAGGGCCCTGGCTCAGCGCCGGGTACAGTGCTGACAACACTGTCAGCGCTAACAGCGTGCCGATCATGATGGCGCGCGGCGGATTGGTTTTTGCCACGCTGATGCGAAGGATGTGTATCCACATGCCGAGCAGCAGAAACAGCGGTATGCCGATGTGCAAGAAGGACAGCAGCGAAAAAAATCTATCGCTGACTGCGGCGTTGTTCAGAAAATTCCGCGCCATAGGCTCACCGAAGATCGGCAGCCAGTCGAACCATTCCGCCGTCACCACGGCGATATACTGGGCCAGGCGATCCCATACCAGCCAGTAGCCGCCAATACCCGAGGCGTACAGGAACCACAACAGCAGCACCCCCGTGATCCAAGCGTACCAGCGCACACCCCGGTAACGATCCAGCACGAACTCGCGTGCCAGATGCAACAGCACGACAATCACCATCGCATCCGAGGCATAGCGGTGGAGGCTGCGCGCCACGCTGCCCAGATACCACTGCTCGTGTGTTAGATATTCAACCGAGCGATAGGCGCCCTCGATGCTGGTCTCGAAGAAAATAAAGAGATAGATGCCGCTGGCGGTGACCACCCAGAAAAAAAAGAACGACAACGCCCCGAGGTGGTAAAACGGATTGATCCGGGGACCAAAGGCATGATCAAACGCGTGCTCCACTAACGTGAATGCTAGACGACCCGAACGTTGTATCGTTTTGAGCAAAGCCCGTCTCCGGAAAATCTCGTCGCCCGATTGGGCGACGAGATACCTTAGCATCTTGGTTGGATAGAAAATATCTGGCGCAGGTCAAGCCTGACGGCGGCGATTTCGGCGCCATTCGCGCAACAACAGAAAGCTCACGATGCCGATGGAACTGGCCCCGATGAACATTCCGATGAATATCGAATAATCAAACCGGTATTTGTCGGTGGTGGGATCGTAGACCGTGCAAAACAGCTTGATCTTGTTGCTGAGGCTGGAGAGCAGTGAAGGCGCGACCGGTGTCCCGAAGACCAGTTCCTTCAGCGGCTCCCCAAGCAACGGCGTTTCGAAGGTCATTCCATAAACCTGGCGGTAAATTTTTCCTTGCGCGTCGATCACCGTGGCCTGGATCAAGTGATCGAAGCCTTGCGGGGCGCGATAGGAAATAAAGCCGAGATCTTTCGTGAGACCTTCCATCGTAGTCGCATCGGCGCTCAGGAACAGCCAGCCGGGGATGTCGATGCCCTGATCCCGGGAAAACTGGCGCATGGCCACCGGCGTGTCCTTGGGTGTGTCAAAACCAATGGTGAGAACAGCAAAGCTTTCCGGCCCGAGCGCAGCACGTGCGGTACGCGTTACCTTGGCGAGGTGCTGCGTCGTGGTCGGACAAATATGGTAGCAACTGGTGTAGATGAGACTGATGACGAGCGGCTTGCCGCGAAACTCCGAGAGGCGCACGCGGCGTCCATCTGTCGCCGTCAGCGTGTAATCCCCGACGGGCTTGCCGATCACGCCCTGGCTGATGGCGAGCGCGGCCTTTTCATCGAAGTTCGACGGCGCGCCGGCCGACGCCGCTGGCGGCAGGTGCAGGCTGGCATCGTGCGGAGGGACCGCCACAGCGGCTGGCGAGACGACCAGGCCAGCGATCAACCAGTAAAAGGGGATATACGATATCAAATGCATGTGACCATCCTAACAAAGGAACAGCCGGGCAGGGAGATCCTGCCCGGCCTCCCTAACGCGGACCGGCCCAGTGGTCCACGATGACAACCGAATGGCTATCCCAGTCCCCAGACCTGGGACAGATACTTCCAATTAACGAAGTAGTACAGGATGAACGAGGTCAGGAACACCAGCGCCAGCACCAGCGTACCGGGCACGGATATGCCACCGATGCCAATGCCGTGCACCCCCGGCGCGACCAGCTCGGCAATCAACGGCGTCGAGCCCTTAACCTCGCCACGCTTGCGACCGAACAGCACCGAGCCGACGATCTGCAGGATGAACAGTCCGCCGCCGAGCACAGCCAGGATGGAGGAAATTCCCACGAGGCCCAGCATCAGATAGGCCGTCTCCGGATATTGATGACCGAAGATCGCGCCGCTGAAGGAAATGTCCCAGTGGCGCCGGGGCACGCCGAGTGTGCCGGCGCCCATCATGAACAATGAAAACCCCGCCATGCCGATACCGAAGAGGTAAGGCTGGAACTTCGAGAGTGACGGCAGAATGACATCGCGGCGGAACAGCACCGGCATCAACCAGTAGGTCAGCGCCATGAAGGCGAGCGTGGTGCCGCCCACCACGGTGGCGTGGAAGTGTCCCGGGACGTACAGGGTGTTGTGGATGATCAAGTTGATCTGCTCCGTGCCCATGACCACACCGGAAATGCCGCCGAGGAAGCCAAAGATGAGTATCGACAGAAACACACCCGCGAACGTCGGGTTGCTCCACGGTGCTTTGCGCAACCATTCGAACAGGCCCTTGTTAAACCCGCGTTTGCGCTGCGCCGCCTCCATCGCCCCCGGCACCGTCAGTCCGTGGATCATGCTCGCCAGCACCGCCAGGTACATGGCGTAGCTGGTATTGAAGATTTTCCATTCAGTGCCGATGCCCGGATCGGCCAGCAGATGATGCGCCGAGGCGAGTTGCAGGAACAGGATGTAAAGCAGGAACGCCATGCGCGAGACCTTCTCGGACAGCGGCCGCGCGCCGAACACCACGCCCATGACCGCATACCACACGGCGATATGCGCTGAGACGTTGATCTGCTGCGAGGAGTGACCCATGCCCCACCAGATGATGCGATACATCAGGGGGTCGATGTGATTGATGTAGCCGATCTTCCACAGGAAGGTCGGTATTAGAATAATCGCCCCTGAAGCGATGGTGAAAATGGCGATGATGCACGCCGTCAGCGCGCCGAAGGTCACCAGCGGAATCGACCCGTCGCCATAAGTTCGCTCGGCGCGCGCGATCACCAGCGTGGCCAGGAACACGAAGCAGCCAATCAGCGCGCCCACCGCAAAGATAATAAGTCCCAGGTAGAAATGCGGCTCGGCCGACATCGGCACGTAAGAGGTCATCATCACGCTGGAACGTCCCTGGAAGATGGCTACCATCGTCATGATGGATCCCGCCACCATCAAAAAGAAACTCAGCCAGGCCCAGCGCGGACCGGCGAGGCGTGAGTTCAGTAGGCTGGTACAAGTGAAATACAGCACCGCGATTTCGAAGAAGATGATCCAGAAAATCAGCACCCCAACGCCGTGCGCCGTGAGCAGCATATAGAACGAGTCCGCGTCCAGCAGGTGCACCGTGGGCCAGCGTGTCAGGCCCATCAACAAACCCAGCACCCCGCCGATCAGCAGGAACACGATGCCCGCGACAGCATTGAGTTTCATCAACGTCTCGGCCGGCTTGTGGAACTTCAGGCCGGTGTCGGGACAGGTACGGAATTCCGCCGTATTCGCCATGGGCCGCTCCTCCTTACTTCACGTAAATTTTGCCGATCATCTGGTGATGACCGATGCCGCAGTATTCGTTGCAGACCACCGAGTATTCGCCCGATTTATTCGGCGTGATCTTCATGACCATTTCATAACCCGGGATCACCTGCACGTTGATGTTCTCCGGCTGCAGCGAAAAGCCGTGTTGCCAGTCGACCGAAGAAAGATGCAGGCGGTAGCTCTGGCCCTTCTCGAGTTCCAGCACCGGGTACCATTCCCACAGTCGTCCCAGCATGTAAATGTCGGCGCCTGCGGGCGGGCGCACCACCGGCATGTCGCGCGCGGTTTCCTTGCGGACGGTGTATTGGTCCACCATCGCCTGCACTTTCTTGGTAAACATCTCGGGCGTGGTGCGATAGGCCTCGCTGGAAAGATTCTGTTTACCGTAGACGTGCCAGTAAGGCATCATGAAAAACATTATGAGGGCCCAGACGAGCGCGATGGCGACCCAGAACAATTCAACCGCTTCAATCGGCTCTTTCCACCACAGGCGTTCGGCAGGAGGGATATAGGACATGTGGGCGTCTCCTGGAAATTATTTGGCTATAGGCAGCGTGACGATTTCCATGATGCCCCACAGGATGTAAAACACCGTGGGAAACACCACACCGAGGAACAGAAGCAGAAAGGGATTGTCGAGCACTCTCTGCATCGCTGGAACTTTTTCGTCCTGACCTGAATCTGTATTTTTGGCTGCTGACATGTTTATACCTCCAGGAAAGATCGAACTGCGGTTGGGCCACTCTTGCCGGGCTGCTTGGGGCATCACCGGCCCCATGAATTCTCATGTGCGGAACAATGCCTCTGTGAATTTAAAACCGGTTCGGGTATGTCGGCACTTGACTTAGATCAATTCACTAAAAATGTTTTACACTTTGACGCTGATCAAACACGCCTGCGATCGCTTCGCTAGAAAAACTAGCCGATGCCTGATAAACCACCATGACCAACGTCAAGTGACAAAAAAGAATCGGAGCTTGCCGCTATGGCCGCTTTCTCCTAACCTGATCTACCCATGAGCCATCACACCTCCGACCGCCGGACATCCGGCAACGCCAGCAACCTTTATACGCTGCTGGTTTTCGTCTCCCTCGTGCTGGTATTGCTCGTGGTGATCTTAAGCGCCTACCTGCGCCTCTCGGGCAGCGGACTGGGCTGTGCCGAATGGCCGGCGTGCTACGCCCTGATCAAAGCCGAAGCGAGCGGCGCGGAATCGCTCGCCGCGGCGCACCTGGTGCCGCCGTGGGCCACCATGACTCACCGCCTGGTGGCCTCCGCGCTGGGGATCCTGGTGCTGGGAATCACGATCTTGACACTGCACCGGCGAAGAGCGTTTCGGCAACCTGTTTTGATTCCGCTCGCGGTGCTGGGGCTGACTGTCTTTCTTTCGGTGCTGGGCTATATCACGCCCTCGCCGTTGCTGCCGTGGGTCACGCTCAGCAACCTGCTTGGCGGCATGGCGATGCTCGCCATGCTGTGGTGGCTGGGTCAGCGTTCCGTATCATCCGTAACGGAGAACGTCCCGGGACACGAATTGCGGCCATGGGCGCTCGTCGGATTATTCATGGTCTTTTTTCAAATCGCGCTCGGTGGATGGGTCAGCGCCAATTTCGCTGCGCTGGCCTGCACCGACCTTCCCGGTTGCGGAGGTTATCCCTGGAGCGGCGGCCCCTGGCGCGAGAGCTTCAATCTGGCGCGCGTATTGCCGGCCACGGACGCCGGCGCGGTTATCACCGGCGATCCCGGCAAGATCATTCATCTGGCGCATCGCGCCGGCGCGGTTTTAACCTTCCTTTTTTTGGCTTGGCTCGGGTGGCGCGCTATCGGCTCGGGCAACCGTTACCGCGGCACCGGCATGACCCTGCTGGTTGTTCTGGTGCTGCAAATGGTCCTGGGCCTCGGCGCCGTGGCCTTCAGCCTGCCCCTCGGCCTGGTCACGGCGCATAATGCGATGGCCGCGCTATTATTGCTCTCTGTCGTAAACCTGAATCACTTGCTGACACCTCGAACGAGAACATGATCGCATCGACATCCTCGCATCAAAGACAAGTCGCCGTCTGGCTGCTGATCGTCGCGGCCATGATCTTCTTCATCGTCGTGCTGGGTGGCACCACGCGCCTGACGCGCTCGGGCCTGTCCATCGTCGAGTGGCGGCTGTTCGAAGGCACACTGCCGCCGTTCACCGAGGCACACTGGCAGGAGTTGTTCGAGCTGTACAAAAAAACGCCCGAGTATCAGAAAATCAATGTCGGCATGGATCTCGCCGGTTTCGAGAAAATCTTCTGGCTCGAGTACCTGCACCGCCTTTGGGGCCGGCTGATCTTTTTCGTCGCGCTGGTGCCGCTGCTGTGGTACCTGTGGCGCGGCCGTATCGAGAAGCGACTGATCCCACGCATGGTGGCGGTACCGCTGCTGGTGGCGCTGAATGGCGTACTCGGTTGGTTGATGGTGGCGAGTGGACTCATCGACCTGCCGCGCGTGAGCCCCTACCGCCTGACGGCGCACCTGGGACTGGCGGTGGCGATTTACGCTTATATTCTGTGGATGGCGCTGAATCTATTCTCCGGGCGCGACCCGGTCAGCGTTCCGCCGGGATTGCGGCGTTTCGCACACGCCGTCACCGGCCTGGTATTTCTCGCGATTCTCTCCGGCGGATTCGTCGCCGGCACCAAGGCCGGGTTCGCCTTCAACACTTTTCCGCTCATGAATGGCCGGTTTTTCCCCGAAGGCATGTATGCCATGCAACCGTTCTGGGTCAACCTGTTCGAGAATATCGCCACGGTCCAGTTTAACCACCGTCTGCTGGCGTATTTGCTTTGTCTCGTGATTCCGCTGTTCTGGTGGAAGGTGAAGCGCGCGGGACTCCCCCCCCACGTGCGGCGGGGGGCGCACCTGCTGCTCGGCTGGCTCGTGGTGCAAGTGCTGCTTGGCATCGCCACGGTGGTGCACGTCACGCCGGTATCACTGGGTGCGGCGCACCAGGCGGGCGCGCTGGCGCTGTTCAGCCTGGCCCTCTACAGCCTGCACAGCTTGCGCGTACTCCGCGGCGCGTAGGTCGCGACCGGGGTTACGCGCGCTGTTTATTGCCGGATTTCATCAGGTGAGTGATTTCCTTCGCGGGCAACGGACGACTGAACAGAAAACCTTGCATACCATCGCATCCCAGCTGGCGTAACAAGGCAAGTTGCTCTGTGGTCTCGACCCCTTCGGCAATCACTTTCAACTTCAGGGCATGGCCCATGACGATGATGGCCTTGACCAGCGAGGCATCCTCGTCCTTGTTCGTCACGTCCTTCACAAAGGATTGGTCGATCTTGAGCGTATCGATGGGGAAGCGCTTGAGATAACTGAGCGACGAATAACCGGTGCCGAAGTCGTCGATCGCCAGATTAATGCCCATCTTCCTCAGGTCATCCAGCGTGCGTACCATGTGCTCCGCGTTTTGCATGATCGCGCCCTCTGTGATTTCCACTTCAAGCTGTCCCGGTGCCATACAGCTTTCTCCCAGCACGCGCGAAATAATGTCGACAAGTTTGAGCTCGCTGAAAATAGCGCCGGAAAGGTTCACGGCCATGATGATGGGAGGCAGGCCGGCGGATCGCCATGCCTGTGACTGGAGACAGGCCGTTCGCAGGACCCATTCGTCGATGCTTTGCATGAGGCCGGTTTCCTCGGCCACGGGAATGAACTGGGCGGGCGAGACCAGCCCCAGTTCCGGATGCCGCCAGCGCAGCAAGGCCTCGACACCGGTGATCGCTCCCGTGGCCAGGTTTACCTGCGGTTGGTAATAAAGCTGAAATTCATTGCGTTCCAGGGCGTGCCGCAGATTGCTTTCCAGCATGAATTTTTCAAATGCCTTGACGCCCATCTCGGAGGAATAGAACTGAGATTTGTTGCGGCCCATTTCCTTGGCGCGGTACATGGCAGTATCGGCGTTGCGTAGCAGGTTCAGTGAATCGTCTCCGTCGCTGGGATAAAGGCTGATCCCGATGCTGGTGGTCATGACAAATTCGCGATCTTCCACCTCGAACGGCTGGGATAAGGATTCAAGAATTTTCTGCGCGACCACCGGTACGTCATCCGTGCTCGCCAGATCCTCCAGCAGTACAGTGAACTCGTCGCCGCCCAGACGTGCCACGGTGTCGCCTTCGCGCACAGAATCCAACAAGCGCTGGGCGGCAACCCGCAGTGCGCTGTCACCGATGTCATGTCCCAGGGTGTCATTGATATTCTTGAAGCGGTCAAGATCAAGAAAGAGCACGGCCAGGGGTCGACTGGTCCAGCGCGCGCGTGTCAGCGCGTGATCCAGGCGCTCGAGAAACATGGCCCGATTCGGCAGTCCAGTCAGGGAGTCGTGATGCGCCAGGTACTGTAATCTTTCCTGGGCCTGCATGCGCTCGGAGATGTCGCGCACGATGGCATGCAGGTAGCGTTCGTTATTCAGCTCGATGGCATTCAGACTGACCTCGGCATGGAACGAAGTCCCGTCCAGATGGATATGCATCCATTCGAAAAACTGGGGCTCACCGCCGAGCGCCGCATTGATTTTTTGCAACGTCTTCTCCTGGGAGGGGCGTCCGTCTGGCTGATAGGGCGGCGAGAAATCAACCAGCGAGCAGCCGATGAGTTCATGACGCAGGCATCCGTACATTTCCAGGGCATGGTGATTGCAATCTACAATCACCCCTTCCTTCATCAGAAAAATGGCGTCGTTGGCCGTCTCGAACAGGGTCCGGTACTTGATCTCGTTTTCCCACAATGCCTCTTCTGCCTGTTTCCTTTCTGTGATGTCCCGGACCGTGCCAATGATCCGGTTAATTTCTCCCTTGGCGTTGGCCACGGGTTCGGTTTGACCTTGCACCCAACGAACTTTGCCGTCCGGCCTCTGGATGCGGAATTCCATCGACGTCGCGATTCCCTGACGCAGCACCCTTTCGATGTTGCGCTCGATTAGAGCTTTATCGTCGGGATACGTGTTCGCCACGGCGGAGGCATAAGTGCCGTCGAAATCATTTTTTTTCATCCCGTAAACGCGGAACATTTCCTCCGACCATCTCACCTGTTGCGTCACCATGTCCCATTCCCAGCTGCCGACATTGGCGACACGTTGGGATCGGTCGAGAAACTCTTCGTTTGCCTTCAGCGCCTTCCGGGTCCGCTCCATTTCTGTGACATCCTGGTTCACCACGATGGCGCCCTCGAGCTTCCCGTCCGCGTCGTGGATCGTCAGGGCCGAATTGAGCAAGGTTTTGCGGGTTCCATCGAAGCACTGGATATCGATCAATTCGTTGACGGACGTCTCGCCCTTGGTGATGGCGCGCGCCAGGGCCCATTCGTCGGCCGCAATCGGTTTGCCGGTGTTGGCCCACCAGCCCTTGTATTCGCCATATTGTTCGAGGCCGACATACCGGGATCCAGCCCAGATCGCTTGCCCGGCCGGGTTGCTGGAGATAATTTTGCCTTCACGATCGGCGATCCATACGCCGACCGGTAACACCTCCAGGACGTTGCTCAGCAAACGCTGTTTGTCACTGAGCGCATCCACGGCACTCCGGTAGTCGGTGATGTCATTACCGATCGCTACGATACCGATGAACTGGCCGGCGTTGTCGTGCAGACGGCTGAAATTCCATATCATGCTCCGCCTGCTGCCATCCGCGATCGTGATCTCGATTTCAAACCCGCGCGTCTCCTTGCCGGTGGCGACGTCCTGGAGATCGGCTTCTACGGATTTCCGCAGTTCTCGTGGCATAAGTTGCTCGATGAAATGCTCGCCCAGCACTTCCTCGCGCCGACACCCGTATACGCGTTCCGCCTCAGGATTGAATTCGAAGATGCGATGATCGGGGGAGAGCACAATAATAACGTTGAGGGCGGTACGCACGATCGCGCTGAGCCGGGCCTCGCTCTTCTGCTGTGCCTCCTCGGCAAGATGGCGCTCGTTGATGTCCATGATAAATCCTTCCAACGCGAGCAGTTCCCCTTGCGGTGAATACACTCCTCTCCCCTGCTCCCAGACCCATTTCTGTCCGCCCTGCGCCGTGTTAATACGGTATAAGATTTGAAACGACCGGTTTTCCTTCAGTGCGACCTGAACGTCATCCCACACGGCATCCCGGTCATCAGGGTGGATCACTTCTGCGTAGGTAATTCCATGTTGATTGACCAAATCACGGGAGGTGTAGCCGGTTAATCCAAAGCAGCCGTCGCTGACGTACTCCATGGTCCAGTCCTTGTCATTGCGGCAGCGATACGCCATCCCCGGCAGGTTGCTGAGGAGCGTGCTCATCACGCGCTGGCTTTCCTGCAGTTCCGCGGTACGCTGGTCCACGGCCCGGGCAAGCAGCTGAGTGTGTGTCTGGATACGGTAAACGATGTACATCATGCTTGCCAGCAAGAAACTGCCGCCGAACCAGATCAGCAGGCGTGCCAACCATGCCGATTCCATCGGCACGATCCTCCAGGCCGCGCGCAATTGCCATGCGTGATCCCCGACGGTTACGGGCACAGGGGGCGTCCAGGTGAGATTTTCTTTTGCGCCATAGAAATTCTGGCCCTGGTTATCCTCCAGATGCAGGACGATATTTGGATCCAGGATTTTTCTTGATTGCGCGATCAGTGGGTCGATTTCAAAAACCCCCTGCACATGACCGATGAGGAAATCATCGCGGAGCAGCGGCGTGCGGATCACCACCGAAATATTGCCCTGAACAATCTTAAGGGGCGTGCTCACCGTGGTGCGTCGCTCGCGGATGGCCTGGCGCAGGAACGGCGCACCGGGCCGGCTGTAGATATTCAGCCCGATGGCTTTTTCATTGCCCGCCGCGGGATAGAAAT
>JAOTWF010000062.1 GCA_029863005.1 Gammaproteobacteria bacterium
TGAATGGCCGCAGATCAATATGGCGTGGTTCGGCTCGTGTGCCCACTAGCGTCGGTGTGGTCGACAGGGTCACTAGCGGTTGGGCGATGTAATTGCGCGGATCGCGACGGATGAGGCGCACGAATTCGTCACGTTCCTTCTGGGTGGCGTGCGGGCCGATCAACATACCGTAACCCCCTGATTCGTTCGCCGGCTTGACCACGAGCTTGTCGAGATTGGCGAGCACGTATTCGCGCTCTTTGTCATCCATGCACAGGTAAGTGGGCACATTCGGCAGAATCGCCTCCTCACCAAGGTAATACTTGATCATCTTCGGCACCAGCGCATACACCACCTTGTCGTCCGCGACCCCGGCGCCCGGGGCATTGGCGAGCGCGACATTTCCTTTTTTCCAGGCGCGCAGCAGGCCGCGCACACCGAGCGTGGAGTCGGGATTGAACGCCTCCGGGTCAAGGAACAAGTCATCGACACGCCGATAAATCACGTCCACGCGCGTGAGTCCCCCGATAGTGCGCATGTACACGATATCGTCATCCCCAACGACGAGGTCACGCCCCTCAACGAGCTCGGCACCCATCTGCTGCGCGATGTACGAGTGTTCGAAATAGGCGGAGTTGTAGATACCCGGTGTCAAGACCACCACTTCGGGTTTCTCAGAAGGACGCGGCGCTATCGAGCACAGCATGTCGTAAAGCTGCGAAGGATAATCATCCACCGGCTCAATGCTGTATTGCTCGAAAAGCTCTGGGAATATGCGCTTTTGGACCAGACGGTTCTCGAGCATGTACGACACACCCGAAGGGACACGCAGGTTGTCCTCCAACACATATACCGTCCCGTCCTTGTCGCGCACCAGGTCCGAACCACAGATATGCGCCCACACGCCGCGCGACGGATTGATGCCGACGCATTGTGGGCGGAAATTTTTCGACGACGCCAGAATTTCATTGGGGAAGACCCCGTCACGGACGACACGCTGATCGTGATAGAGATCGTCAATGAACAGATTGAGGGCATGGACACGCTGCTTCAGCCCCGCTTCGATTCGCCGCCATTCGCTGGCCGCGATGATGCGCGGGATAATATCGAAGGGCCAGGCGCGGTCGATGGAACCGCCTTCCTCCGAATAGACCCGGAAGGTCACGCCCATGACGCGGATGGCCGCCTCCGATGCCTGTTTGCGTTCCTCGATCTCGGCATCATTGAGCGACCGGAGATACTCGCACAAACGTACGGCGGCCGGCCGCGGCTTGCCCGTGGCACGGATCAGCTCGTCGTGGAGCCCCTTGACCCGATAACCTCCCCAGCGAATTGCCATAAGCGGAGTCTCTCAATTCCGTTTGTGTTCAAGCCATGACGCAAAGCAAAGTCGATGCCAAGCGGCTAAAGTGATAGTAACATAGCGAAATTGCCGTAACGACTTGCCGCCGGGAGGTGGGGTCGATCATCGGTGTATTCCAAATCGGAGTCAGGGGAGAAACAAAACCACCATGACGTACTGTCTCGCCATTAAGGTTAATGAAGGCCTGGTGTTTGCCTCCGACTCGCGCACCAATGCGGGGGTCGATTACGTTTCCACCTACAGCAAGATGCACGTGTTCGGCACACCCGGCGACCGCCTGATCGTGCTGATCACTTCCGGTAACCTTGCCACCACTCAGGCGGTGATCAACGCCATCCAGCGCGACCTCGAAGACCCGTCGGCGCAGGCGAGTCTAAATACGTTTAATTATCTCTTCGATGCCGCGCATTATGTCGGCCACCTCAGCCAGCGCATCCAAGCATCGCACGGCACTCTGCTAAAGGAAAACGGCACGAGCATCGAGGCGCGGTTTATTCTGGGCGGTCAGATTCAAGGGCGCGATCCGAATATTTATCTTATTTATCCGGAAGGCAATTACATCACGGCCTCGCCGGAAACCCCCTACCTGCAGATCGGCGAGACCAAGTACGGAAAGCCCATCCTCGATCGAATCATTCGCCCTGATACCAGTTTGGAAGACGCGGCGCGTTGCGCGCTGGTCTCGATCGATTCCACCATGCGTGCCAACATTTCGGTCGGTCCACCCGTCGAACTGGCGATATACCAGCACGATAGTCTGGCCCTGAATCGCCGCCTGAGTTTCGATTACGGCACGCCGTTTTTCAGCAGCCTGCAGAAAAGTTGGAACAAGGGTCTGCGGCGCGCCTTCGACCAGCTGCCCCGGTTCGACTGGGAGTAGACCAAAATCTAACTGGTCGCCGCCAATACCCGGCGGTGCACGAACTGAAGCTTCTTGGCGGCGTTTTCCATTAACGCGAAGGGGTAAGCATCGGGCAGACCCATGCTGCGGTTGAGTGAATTAAGTGCCAAGGTCAACTGCGCCCAATCGTTGATCAAGTCCTCGAACTTGGCCGGTGCGGCGTAAGGTGTCACGGCACGCTGCTCTACCGCCGCCATCACCGGCGGCCGCAGGGTCCGACCACCGATGGCGAATCCGTGGTCATGGGCAGTTTCAAGCGTGTCCACCATGTGCAGGTAATGCGCCCAGGTCTCGGCCCAGTCTTCCCAGGGATGCGCACTGGCGTAGGCGCTGACGAAGGATTTTTGCCAGTCCGACTGAGGTCCTTCGCTGTAGTAGCGGCTCAGGGCCTGCTCATAGTTGGCATGCTCGTCGCCGAATAGCTCCCGGAAAGGCGCCTGCCACTCGGTACCGCGGATAAGCTGATCCCAGTAGTAGTGGGCGATTTCATGTCGGAAATGCCCAAGCAACGTGCGGTACTGCTCGCCCATTTTTTCCCGCATGACCTCGCGCGCGCTGGGGTCCGCCTCAGCGATATTAATAGTAATGAGCCCGCTGCGGTGACCGGTGGAAACACTGTGACCGGCGGCGACATCGGCGAATTCGGTTTCGGCCACCGGGTCCTGCAGGAATTCAAACGCCAATCCCTGTTGGTAATCGCGGTTACGTCCGACCACGGGCAGTCCTAAATAAAACAATGTATATATTAATCTTCGCTTCGCCTGCTCGATGCGCGCCCACAACACGCGGTTGCGTGGGTCGCTGAGATTTGGAATCAGTTGATTTAGGCGACAGGCGGGGCAGAACGGGTCGGGGTCATCTTCCGACACCATCCAATTACAAACATTTTCCACCTGGTAGTTCCGGCACTGGCGCCATAACCTGCCCGGGGAAGCGGGAGACAGGGCGCGCCAGCGCGCGTCATCGTGCTGCTCGATGGCGGCCAGCAGTAACTGTTGCGGAAGAAAACCCAGTATGCGTCCGCAGGCGAGACATATCGAACTCTCAAAATAAATCGTGTTGCCGCAGACACAATGAAAGTTGCGCATAATTTCCGTTGGCCCTTAAGTATCCTGTCAATTTAAGCGGGCGGATAGTCAGCGGCAAGCACTATTTGCCACGCGGCCTGGAGGAAGCGGGAATTCCCGTTCCTGCTGGGATCATGCCGACCAGGCCAGTATTGCCAGGCCGCCGGTAATCACCACGATGGCGGCGATGCGCCTGCCAGCCTGCTCGCGCTCCTTAAAAAAAACAATGGAAAGGAAACCGGCAATGACAATGCCCGCATTGGTGAAGGCGACAGCATAGGCGGCGGAAAGATACTGCATGGCGAAGATGACGAGTCCGTAAGCGTTGCCGATGAACAGGCCCGCCGGGAGCCAGCGCACCATCGGCGGCATTGCCGCTGGACGCCAGCGTCCGAGACGTACGCGTTGTTCCAGGCTGAGCGCTATAAGAGAAACCGTCAGATCGACGCTCACCAGCCCCAGTTGGGAACCGTATGTCGGCAGGCTGGTCACCGCAAACTTATTACTCAGGGAATACACACTGGTGGCGAAGGCGGCGATCACAGCCCACAGCACCGCGCGGCGGGTGTCGCCATGGCGGGCGCTGAAGGCAAGCAACAACAATCCGGCGACGGTAACAAGGATTCCAAGCCAACCGGATGTGGCGATCATCTCGCGGAACAACAAGCTGCTCCAGAGCGCAATCAGCAACGGCGAGCTGCGCGCAATGGGATAAACCAGCGCCACCGGCGCATGACGATAAGCAGCGCCCAACATCAGGAAATAAAGACTGTTCGCGAGCGCCGAGATAATCAGCAGGCCGATCAGACTTGACGACCAATGAGCTTCGGTCGCCAATTCGTACAGTGACCACGGCCCGAGGATAATGAGGTAACCGACCAACGCCCACCACAGAAAACGCGTATCGGGATGGCTCGCCCGCGCGAGTAGGTTCCAGGCCACGTGCATCAGCACCGCGCCGGTGAGCGCCAGCGCCGCGGCCGTCATATTAATCTTTTCCGCCGATTAACTTGAGAAATCCTTTCTCGTCCAGCATGGGCACGTTCAACTGGCGGGCCTTCTCGGCCTTGGAACCCGGGTCCTCACCGAAAATGACATAGTCCGTTTTTTTCGAGACGCTGTCGGTAACCTTGGCGCCGAGCGACTGGAGCCTGCGTTGGGCCTCGTCGCGGCTCATGGAGGTGAGCCCACCGGTGAGCACGAAGTTTTTCCCAGAAATTGGTGAATCTCTTTTGGCACGTATGGGTTTAGGCCAGTGAATGCCGGCTTTCAGCAGTTCGCGGATCACGGCGCGGTTGTGTTTTTCGTGGAAGAAATGGGAAATGTCTTCGGCCATCGCCGGACCGATGCCATGGATAGCCTCCAGCGTCTCGCGGTCGGCGTCCATGATCCGATCGAGCGCGCCGAAGTGATCCGCCAGCAATTGTGCCGTGGCCTCACCCACTTGCGGGATGCCGAGCGCATGCAGGAAGCGTGCGAGCGTGGTGGTTTTACTCTTCTCAATCTGATCCAGAAGATTCTGCGCCGATTTTTCCGCCATACGCTCAAGGTCCGCCAGCGCGTCCTTTTTTAGGCGATAGATATCAGCTACGGTTTTAACCATGCCCGTCTCCACCAGCTGCTGCACCAGCTTATCCCCGAGACCCTCAATGTCCATGGCATGGCGCGAGGCAAAATGCAGCAAGGCGCCGATGCGTTGCGCGGAACAAACAAGCCCGCCCATGCAGCGGTGCGCCGCCTCCTCTTCCTCGCGCATTACCTCGGAACCGCACACCGGGCAGGTTTTGGGCATGTGCCACTTGCGCGCATTGCGCGGGCGCTTGTCCTTGATGACGCCGACGACCTCCGGGATCACGTCCCCGGCGCGCCGAATGATTACTGTATCACCGATTCTCACATCCTTGCGCTCGACTTCATCCTGATTGTGCAGTGTGGCGTGTGTCACGGTTACACCGCTCACCGGCACCGGCTTCAGTACCGCCACCGGCGTGATCACACCGGTGCGCCCGACCGAGGCCATGATGTCCTCGACGACGGTGTTCTCCTCGTGCGCCGGGAATTTTTGTGCCACCGCCCAGCGTGGCGCGCGTGCCGTGAAGCCAAGGCGATTACGCACCGCGAATTCATCCACTTTGTACACGACACCGTCAATTTCAAACGGCAATTTCTCCCGTTTGGCCAGGATGTCCTGGTAATACTGTAAACAGGCCACTAGCCCGCTCGCCGTTTTAAAATATTCAGAAACACGAAAACCCCAGTCTTTGAGATGCCTGATAACATCGGAATATCTCGTACCCACCGGCTGGGACGTGGCCCCTAAGCCCCACGGAATGAAGCTCAACGGGCGGGAGGCCGTGATGCGTGGATCAAGCTGTCGCAGACTGCCCGCCGCGGCATTGCGCGGATTGGCAAAAATCTTTCCACCCTGTCGCATCTGTTCGGCATTGAGCCGCTCAAAATCCTTTTTCGGAATTACCACTTCCCCTCGCACTTCGAGAACGTCCGGCCATCCTTCACCCTGCAGATGCAGCGGTACGGTGCGGATAGTGCGCACGTTAGTCGTGACATCCTCGCCCGTCGAGCCATCCCCGCGCGTTCCCGCTTGCACCAGCACGCCCTTTTCGTAACGGAGGCTCACGGACGTGCCATCATATTTTGGCTCGGCGGTGTAGATCACCTCATTTCTGGTGGCGAGCCCCTTGCGAACGCGCTGATCCCATTCCGCCACCTCTTTATCCGAGAAGGCGTTATCCATGGAAGTCATGGGAATGGCATGCCGGACTTCGCCAAATTCTTTCAGGGGGGCCGCGCCCACCCGTTGGGTTGGCGAGTCGGGAGTAATCAGTTCGGGATGATCTGCTTCAATTTCCTGCAATTCGCGCAGAAGCTTGTCAAATTGCGCATCGGAGATGGTGGGGTTGTCGAGAACGTAATAAAGGTGATTGTGATGATTGATTTCCCGGCGCAGTTCCGCCGCGCGTTGCCGCGGCTTTTCCGCCACACTCATAGGATCGTAGCCTCTTTAAAGAGCTTCAACGCCGTTTCGCTTCCCGCCGGAATGCCGAAAACACGCATTTTCTCTTCGATCTCCTCGATCTGCTGGTGGATAACCGTGATGCCCTTGTCGGTGAGCGGACGACGGTTCTGGTCCTGCAATTTTCCACCGAGGGTTTCGGCCATTTCCTTGGCTGTCGTCACCATGCGCTTGAACACCACGGCTGGCTGGAAAGCGCAGGGCACGCTCATGAAAAGCGTGAGGCCACCGGTTTGAAATGTGTCCCACGAATCCGGATCGAATCCGACTGAATCGTCGATATTGGCCAAGCTGAACAGATGCCGGCTGCCTGGGGCCACCTCGTTCTTCAAGTGGAACAGGTTCATTCCACCGAGTTCAAGGCCCACGTGGCGCGCCGCCATTTCGATAGCGCGCCCTGGGAATACCGGTTCCTTGTCAGGTACCACATGGATCCCTGCAATCACATCATAAGTGTCACAAAACGACTGCAGTTCCGCGGCGCGTGCCAATCCCTGCTCGAAAGTTAACGGCAGTTTCGTCGGGCGCTGCAGCGCATCCGCCAGCTGCAGTCCAATCTCAGTGAACACGGTGAGCTCGGACTCGTCGACCGGCCCCTTGGGGTCGACCAGCTGGATGGCGAGCATGAGATCATCATATTTAGTGCTGGAGCGGTCCAGCTGGAGATCCGACCAGTGCGAGGTCCCGTGATGCAGGCCATAAAGATGCCGGGCCTTGTTCAGCTTGTATTCGTGCTGCTTGTAGATGCCAAGCGCGCTGTCACGCGCCACGGGCTGGTCTCCGGGCAGATGAATGACAAAATCGATTTTCTCGTCCGACAGGTATTGCCGCCCGGGAGTCGCTTCAAAGCGACCGGGTCGCCGAAGACCGGCGGTCAAATCAAGCGGCATGGTCGCAACCTCTTCCATCTGCCGGAGTTCCCGGAGCAGGATATCTTCGCGTTCCGGCTCGCGCGGGGCTATTTCGATATCTGAGCGCAGCACCTTCTCGCTGCCCTCATCGCGCGAGGCATTCAGCAGGCTGGAGCGCACGGGCGTGTCGTCTTCGGGGAAAGTTCCAAGATGCACTTTCGGCCGCGGGCGTGGACGGCGTAAACGGGACATGTCATAGGCGGACAGGGCAACGACGGCAATAATAACGATTCCAATGAAGATCAGTGCATACTGCAGGTTCATTACTGCGCGACCATCTCCATGGCCTGCTCCACGTCCACTGCCACCAGACGGGAAACGCCAGGCTCAGACATGGTAACGCCGATCAGAATATCGGCCATCTCCATGCTGATTTTGTTGTGCGTGATGTAGACCAGCTGAGTTTTTTGCGACAAGGTTTTCAGCGTTTCGCAATAACGGATCACGTTGGCGTCATCCAGCGGGGCGTCCACCTCGTCCAGGAGGCAAAATGGAGCCGGATTTAACTGGAAGATGGCGAATACCAACGCCACCGCCGTCAGCGCCTTCTCGCCGCCGGAAAGCAGATGGATCGTGCTATTGCGCTTGCCGGGCGGGCGCGCCATGACACTCACACCGGTTTCTAGCAGATCGTTATCTGTCATTTCGAGATGCGCGCTGCCACCGCCGAAGAGTTGCGGGAAGAAGCTCTGAAAATATTCATTGACCTGGTCGAAGGTTTCCTTGAAGCGCGTACGGGTCTCGCGGTCGATCTTGCGGATTGCCTCTTCGAGGATGGTCAGCGCTTGCGACAGATCTTCATGCTGCTTGTCAAGATAAGTCTTGCGCGTATTCGACTCTTCGAATTCCTCGATAGCGACCAGATTGATCGGGCCTAAGCGCTCGATGCGCGCGGTGATTTGCTCGAGGCGCGCGGCCCAATCCGGCTCATTCGCCTCGGGTGGAAGCTCCTGTCGCACCGCCTCGATCTCAAAGCTGGCCTCACGCAACTGGTCAGCAAAGGTATCGCGTCGCACCACCAGTTCCTGGCGCACCACGCGCTCGGTTTCGTGCTGTTCCCGAATTTCAGCGGTTTTTCGCTCTTCCTGTGCACGCGCCTGTTCCTGTTCGCGCAACCGGGTTTCGAGATCGGTCACCGCCTGGCGTGCGGCATTGAGCCGCTCTTCGATGTTCAGGCGTTTCTGCAGCAACTCATCCAATTGGAGACGGTAACCCGAGGTGGGATCCTGCTCCCCAGAAAGGGCGAGCGATAACTGCTCGCGGCGCGAGACAAGCTGCTGCAATTGTCCCTCGAGACGCGCATGGCTCCCGCGTGTGGCCTCAAAGGCGGTCTGTAGCGTTTCGCGCTCAATTTCCAGGCGATGGGCATTGTCACGGGCTTCGGATTCCTGCGCGCGCGCCTGTTCTACTGTCTCAACCAGGGTCTGGCGGTTCTGCTGCAACAGGGTGCGACGTTGCTCATGCTCTCCGCCGGTGGCCTCGGCCTGATTCAGTAAATTTCCGGCGGTGGCAATCTCAGCCTGATCGCGACTCAGTTGTTCACTGATTTCATGCAGCTCGTGCTCGATCTGCGCGCGCCGCGATTCGAGTTGCGTCTGACGCGCCTGCTTGTGCCCCAGTTGTTCGCGCCCCCGTGCGCGTTCACGATTGTTTTCGCTTAAGTCCCGTGTGAGTTCATCGCGTTCATCCTCGAGGCTTTGCAACTGCGTATCCAGCCCGTCGAGCTCCCCCTGCAGGTTACCCAGCTTGCTTTGCCATCCGGACAATTCCGCCTGGAGTGTTTCGATTTCACGTTCGCGCAGCAACCATCCGGCTCGTGCCCCTTTCTCGCTCCCCAGACTCAACCAGTTGCGGCCGACCCAGGCGCCATCACGCGTGACGATCGACTCACGCTCAGAAAGGGAATGGCGTTGCGTGAGCGCTTGATTGAGGGTGTCGGCGATATAAACGCCTTCGAGCAGCGGCGCGAGGTTAATCTCACCCTGGACCTTGTCAATCAATGAAGGGCGATGGGCCGGCGTGCGCGTGGGCGATTCACCGCGCTCGATAAAAGCAATTTGTGAATGGTTGAAACTGGGGGCGGCCCCCGCGATCTGTTCCATTTTCGTCACGCACACGGCACCGAGATTTATGCCGAGCACCCGCTCCACGGCTTTTTCCCAGCCGGATTCAACCTTGAGCAGACGCGCCAGCCGCGGAGCCTTATCGAGACCCTGTCCGCGCAACCAATCGCCCAGTGTCACATCATTCTCATCTTGCGCCGCCGCTTGTAATTCGCTCAGCGAGGCCAGGCGCGCATCACCACTTTGTTTCTGGCCACGCACCTCGGCCAGTTCGTCATCGAGCTCATCGCGGCGATTGCGTGTTTCGCGTAAACGCTTTTCTATCTCGCCGATCGAGCGCTCCTGGGATTCGCAGGTTTCATCCAGTTCCGCGACCTGCTTGGCCAGGACATCGGCCGGCTCTTTTTCTAGCTCAGTGGTAATCGTCGCCGCCTCTTGCTCGAGGCGCGCCTGACGCTGGCGCAGCTGTTCAATATGGCTCTCCAGCTGGCGAGTACGGGCGGTCTGGACCTCGCGCACCCGGGCCGGTTCGGCCGCCAACGCATTAAAATTTACCCAATCGTTCTGCCACATCTGCATGGCGTGTTCGGCCTCACCCCGCCGCTGCGCGGCGGCATCACGCGCACGGGTGAGTTCCTCCAGTTGCGGGGATAGTTCTTCCAAACGGTGTCGCAATTCCTCCAGGCGCGTCACGTCTGCCTGCAAATGTTCGGCGGCCTCGCTCCAAGCGTGATTGATTTGTTTCTGTTCGCGTTCCTGATTTTCGCGTGTCTCGTGCGCAAACTGGATGGCCTGCTCGAGACGCGATATTTCGGCGCCGACAGAATAAAACTCCGCCTGCACCGTGTTGAATTGATCAACGGTCTCGGTTTGCTGAACACGGATTTTTTCAATCTCGGACTCGATGCCGCGTTGCGTGGCCAACACGGCATCGAGTGCCGATTGCTGTTGTGCCAGCAGTCTGTCCTGGCGCTGCACGCCTGCGTCGAGTTCAATCCAACGCAGCGCAAACAATTGCGCGCGCGTCAGACGCTCTTCCTGCTTCAGTGTCTTGTATCGGGCTGCGGCGCGTGATTGCCGGTGCAATCGGGAAAGCTGCGTTTCCAGTTCCTTGCGGATGTCTTCCACGCGCGTGAGGTTTTCGCGCGTGTGCTTGATGCGAGTCTCGGTTTCGCGACGGCGTTCCTTGTATTTGGAAACACCTGCGGCCTCCTCGAGGAAGCCGCGCAGCTCTTCCGGCTTGGCCTCGATGATGCGTGTGACCATGCCCTGCTCGATGATCGAGTAGGCGCGCGGACCCAACCCGGTACCGAGGAAAATGTCGGTGATGTCCTTGCGCCGGCACTTGGTCTTGTTCAGAAAATAATCGGATTGCCCGTCGCGGCCGGCCTCGCGCCGGATGGAGATCTCGGCATACTTGGCGTATTCCCCGCCGGCACGGCCTTCGGTGTTGTCAAAGATGAGCTCGACCGAGGCTATGGCCACCGGCTTACGCACGTTGGAGCCGTTGAAGATAACGTCGGCCATGGAATCGCCGCGCAGGGTCTTGGCGGACATCTCGCCCATCACCCAGCGCACGGCGTCGATAATATTGGATTTCCCGCAGCCGTTTGGCCCAACGATGCCGATCAGGGTTCCGGTGATGGGAATGGTGATGGGTTCAACAAACGATTTGAAGCCGGAAAGCTTGATAGATTTAAGTTGCATCGGGTCTCGTGTGAGTCCTATCCGCCGGCAGAAAGTAAGCTACAATTTTACAAGGATTCCAAACCCCACTACCAGTATGCCGACCCAGCCCAGCAAGAATCTGGATACCTTCCCTAATCCGCATCCGGATCGGGATTATATCATTGAGATCGAATGTCCGGAGTTCACCTGTCTGTGCCCCAAGACCGGCCAGCCAGACTTTGCGAGCCTGGTTCTGGAGTACGTCCCGGACCGCCTGTGCGTGGAGCTGAAGTCGCTGAAACTTTACATCTGGTCCTACCGTAACGAGGGACATTTCCATGAGGATGTCACCAACCGGATCCTGAACGATCTCGTGGCCGTCTTGCACCCGCGATATCTGCGGCTGCGGGCGAAATTCAATGTCCGCGGCGGTCTCTACACGACCATCGAGGTCGAGCATCGCCGGCCAGGCTGGAAACAAATGCCCGCCCCGCCCACAGACCTGCCGCGTGAGACGCAGGAGCTTCCCGCCAGGGAAACGCCGTCTGATCCACCCGCCGGGGCCAAACCGAGCAAGCTCCCGCAGTCCAAATCGGAGCCCCTCTCGCCAAGAAACCCTGTCCCGCTGGGCGGGCCGCCGAAAGCGAAAACCCCAATCGCCCCCACAGGCACGGTCACGTCGAGCGACCGATTTCGCATGCTACAGCGGAACCGTCGACAACAGTCAGAACCAGATGAAGTCGAAAGCCATGAAGACAAGGTGCCTAAAAAAAGTGTAATCATGCTACGTCGCCGCCGATCGGAGCGCGTGCCTGACGTGCAAGAGTACGAAGAGGAAACACCGCCAGCCCATGTCGTGGATGAACCACCTGAGGAACCCCCACCGAAAGTTCGCCAGGACGGACTCTATATTGGTATCGACCTCGGAACCACCGGGTGCCGCGCTATTGCCATCGATGACGCCGGTAAAGTGCAAGGCGAGGCAAGTGCGCCCATGGCAACCCCTCCTCGCCATGATAACGAAGTCACTCAGGACCCTACCGTCTGGTGGAAGGCCGTCACCAACTGCCTGGAGAATCTGCTCAAGCAGTTTGATCCGCAGCGCGTACGCAAGATAGCCGTAGATGGTACTTCCGGTACCCTGCTGCTCTGTGATGCCAAGGGCGGTCCCCTGACCCCGGCCATCATGTATAACGATCGGCGTGCGGTGGAACAGGCCGAACAAATCGCCTCCCTGGGTGGCAATCATTTCGGCGCCCATGGGCCTGGGAGCAGTCTCGCCAAGCTTATGTGGCTTCACGAACGCAAGCTCGACAAACGCGCGCGTCATGCCCTGCACCAGGCTGATTGGATCAGCGGCCGCCTGACCGGCAAGTTCGGGCACAGCGATTACAATAATTGCCTGAAGCTTGGCTTTGACGCCGAGAAAATGGCATGGCCCCGGTGGTTCAATAAGCTTGGCTTTGACGTCGCGCTGTTGCCCGAAGTGCATGCCCCGGCGGAAGAACTGGGAACGATCACAGCCGATTTCGCCAAAACATATCGATTGCCCGCTGACGTCCAGGTCCTGGCGGGTACCACGGACGGCGTGGCGGCTTTTCTGGCGGCCGGCCCGTCTGCACCGGGACAAGCGGTGACATCACTCGGCTCGACATTGGTGTTGAAGCTGCTGTCGGACAAGCCGGTATTCTCGCGCGAGCATGGTGTTTACAGTCATCGCCTTGGCAAATACTGGCTCGCCGGCGGTGCCTCCAACAGCGGTGGCGCCGTCCTGCTACAGTATTTCAAAATTGAACAGATGCGGGAGATGACCCACTTGCTCGACCCGGAGAATCCCACGGATCTCGATTATTATCCGCTCCCGGAGATCGGTGAGCGTTTCCCCATCAATAATCCGGAAATGGAGCCGCGCCTGGAGCCCCTGCCTGGAAACAGCGTCACCTTCTTTCAGGGCATGCTGGAAGGCATCGCCCGAATCGAGGCGGAGGGTTACAGATTGCTGGAAAAACTCGGTGCATCGGCGGTCAGTGTCGTTTACACCACTGGCGGAGGCTCGCAAAACCCGGCGTGGGAGCAAATCCGGAAAAATATTCTGCAGGTAAAAATGGAAAAACCGCGCTCCAAACACGCTGCCTTTGGATCCGCGCTGCTAGCGGCGGGTGTGGGGACCAAAACATTCCAGTAAACCCCTTCAACAAAAAAGCCCCTTTGGAGCGGCTTTTTGGTGAGAGGTGTTCACATCACGACAAATCCACGATTCCTTCCATCGAACCCGATTCGCCTTTATTGTCACTCCAGATTACCTTGAGCTTGTCGCCTTGCTTGGCGTCCTTAAGCTGTAATCCAAACAGCGGATCCTCGGAAACCGCGGCACCGGTGTCCATCGTGACCACGGCCTTGCCATTGTGCTCCAGCGTCACCCGTTTAATATAATGCGGAGGGATCTTCTTGCCGGTTTTCTTGTCCGTGCGTTGTCCGGTTTCCATCGGATGAATAATAAGCAATTGCACCTCGACAACCTCTGCCCGTTTGCGAGTGCGCATTTTAATTTTGCGTTCAGCCATATTCAGTCTTTCCTCTAATGTTTGACCTTTTAAATAAACGGTAGCGAAAGAGGCTTACCCCCCACACCCGCCCGCCGTGACCTTGATGTTCTGCTTGGCCATGTGCAGCTTGCCACCGGCCTTGACGACGGCATACACGTCCGAGGTCGCGCCCATCTTCAT
>JAOTWF010000063.1 GCA_029863005.1 Gammaproteobacteria bacterium
GGCATGGGTTACACCCAGTACGCGCTCCATCGCCGACAGGCGCGGATCTAACGGATCAGTGAACAGAAACGGCCGGTCGCCGACTCGGTCATACCCACGGTAGGGATTGCTGCCATAAGGCCGGACATGATGTGTATGGCGAGACAAGATTTCACCCGCTGGATGGGCACGGTGGAATTCCTCGTAAGAAACGATCTGTGATGGCAATGGCGAAAGACTTGCCCCGGCGTAATGGCCGACAATCCCTTTGCCGGTAAATTGCTGCCACCAACTCTCCGTCTGGCGGTCGTACATCACGAAATCGCTTTTGCGCAACTTCCCGGTGGTCCCAAAATCGAGCACCCGGCCGCGCAGCCGGCGGTCAAACACGAGCGAGGCATTGCACAACGGGCAAAAGGTTACGGCGACCGGCCGGCCTTGAAAAACATCGTTCACGATTTCGTGGTAGATAAGTATCTGCAACGGATAGGCCCGCGCCCGCTCATTCCATGTCAGGACAATGACCGGTTCGCGCGGATCGAGCCAAGTGTCGGCTTCATGAATGGTATCGAAGCGAGGACGGTCGATCGCAGGAATGCCGTCCTTGGGCGGACCGCCGGAGATGATTTCGCCGAGGTCCACCGTGGTGCGCGTGAAATCCGTCTTTGGCCATGCGCGATCATGCGCCTCCTCCGCCTGGAGTGGGCGCAGCGCCTGCCATCCGACCCATCCGACCGCGGAGAACAAGACGATGCGCAGCAACCGGTAATACCAGGCGCGTGAGCGCGCGGCGGTGCTAACGGCCGACCATAGTTGAGAATCCATACAGAATTGGGAAGGCAAAAACGGCAAAAGGTTCGCGGACTGACCTTCGCGCGCGAAAATACCTGGAAATTAGGGGTTAAGTGGGGAATCAGGAATTATACGGTCGGCAGCGTCATGCCCACCAGGCGTTCGAGCAAAAATCCCACGCCGTAGCCAAGGCCAGTCGCGACCAGTGCAATGACGAAAAACTCGAATCCCGACCGTCCCAGGGACTGACCGGCCAATCGGCCCTTGAACATGCCGACGCCAAAGAGCGCGGCGCCGGTCAATACGACGGCAATCATCAACGCCCACTGCAAGGACATGAAAGTGAAGGGCGCAAGTGGCAGCACGCCGCCGAGGATGAAAGAGAGCGCCATGACCAGCGCGCCCTTGACCGGATTGTTGACATCGGCACTTCCGAGGCCGAGAACTTTTTCCTGAAACGTGGCCACGAATACCGATTTCTGTTCGTGCATCAACTTCACGATCCGATAGCAGGCCTCGCGCGCCAAACCCTCGCGGTGCAGGGCCTCCAGCAAGCCTTCCTGCGCCAGATAAGGTTCCTGCTCGACAAACTTCGCTTCCTTCTCCAGCTCGTGGTCGAAAATTTCCTTCTCCGCCTTGGAGGAAAGATAGGCCCCGGCCGACATCGAAAAGGCGCCGGCGCATACCGACGCCGCACCGGCCATGAGAATCACGAACCGGCTCGAGCCGGCCGCCTGCATGCCCGCCAGCAGTCCCACGGTGCTGATGAGTCCGTCCTGGACGCCGAAAACAAATTCCCGGATGCGGCCGCGCGCCTCGATTTTCCTGCGCTTCTCCTCGACCGGGTGCGCCATGATCAGTACTTGTGCTCGGACCCGCCGGTGGGTTCACCGGGTTTCCAGTCGGCCGGGCACATGCGTCCGGTGCAGACCGCGCGCAGCACGCGCAGTGTCTCCTCCACGCTGCGGCCGACATTCATGTTGGACGCGGCGCTGTACTGAATGATGCCTTCGGGATCGATGATATACGTGGCACGGATGGCGACACCGTCCCGGGGATGCAGCACCTGGTAGGCGCGGGCGACTTTTTTGTCGGTGTCACTCAGGAGCGGATAATTGATGCCGCCCAGTTCCTCGGCCCAGGATCGGTGGCTTTCGACAGGATCGACACTCACGCCGTAGATAAGCGCTTTTTCCCTAGAGAAGTCGCCGGCCATCTGGCTGAAGCCCGTGACTTCAGTGGGACAGACAAAGGTAAAATCGGCGGGATAAAAAAACAGCACGAGCCATTGGCCGCGGGCATCACGCAGGGAGTAGTTCTTGATCTTGCCCTGATAAACTCCGGCCAAACTGAAGTCGGGCGCGGCGTCGGCAATGGTCAACATGGTCTGGTCATGGTAAAAAAAAACCCGCACCGGCACAAGGATAGAGAAAATGAGAACGTCTAATTTCGCTCTTTCAATAACACCCTGATGTCATGCTCGAGATCCTCGACCGCGACACTGTTCTTCACCAGCAGCCTTAACTTCCCCTTTTTGTCCTTTACCAGTATCCCGGTGGAATGATCCACGAGATTCTGCCCGGGCTTGGCTTTTGGATTGGCGCCGTAGGCGATTTTGTATTCACTCGCCACCGCGGCAATTTCCTTGTCACTGCCGGTGAGACCGATGAAGGAAGGATTGAACGACGGGACGAAGCCGGCGAGCTGCTTTACGGTATCGTGAGCGGGGTCCACGGTGATGAACAGTACCTGCACGTTGTTCGCGTCCCCGCCCAGACGTTTCACGATCTGATCCAGTTTCACCAAGGTCGGCGCGCAGATATCGGGACAGTGCGTATAGCCGAAAAACATCACCACGACTTTGCCGTTAAAATCCGAGCCCTTCACCGGCTTGCCCGTGTGCGCGGTGAGTGTGAACTCCCCGCCCCATTCCACGCTGGTGATGTCCATGGATTTGAACGAAGGCGCGGGCGGGGAGCAGGCCGCCACGAACAACAGCGGCGAAAGCAGAGACACCAATCGGAAACGGCGAAGGATCGACATCAATACAGTGCGGATTGAAGCGCCTCGTGGATATAGACGCGGTAGTGGTCGACCAGAAGCAGTGCGAACAGGAGCGCCAGGTAATTAATGGAATAACGGAAGGTCTTGCGTGCCAGCTCATCGCTGTAGTCCCGGTACAGACGGATACTGTAATACAGGAAACCGGCATTGAGTATCATCGCACCAATCAAGTACAACCAGCCGCTCATGTGAGTGGCAAATGGCATGATCGTCACCGCCACCAGCAATACGGTGTAAAGCAAGATCTGGAGCTGGGTATATTGGCGACCGTGAGTGACTGGCAACATGGGGATGCCAACTTTGGCATACTCTTTCTCGCGATACAGCGCAAGCGCCCAAAAATGCGGCGGGGTCCACAGGAAGATGATCAGGAACAGCAACAGCGCGTCTGAGGTAACCTCGCCGGTGATCGCGGCCCAGCCAAGCACTGGTGGCGCCGCGCCGGCGGCTCCACCGATGACGATATTTTGTGGCGTGGCATGCTTGAGATACACGGTATAGATGATCGAATAACCGATGAGCGAAATGAACGTCAGCACCGCCGTGAGGGTGTTGACCCAGAGCGTCAGAATCCACATCGAGATTACGCCCAGGATCAAAGCGAAGATCAGCGCTTCGCGCGTGGTGAGCACTCCGGTGGGCAGCGGGCGGAAGCTGGTGCGCGTCATGATCGAATCGAATCGCGCGTCGAAAATCTGGTTGATAGCGGCGGCGGAACCGGCGGCCAGCGCGATACCGAGTGTCCCGAGAATTAAAGGCAATACCGGCAGGGCAGAAGGAGTGGATAAGAACATGCCGACCACGGCGGTAAAAACGATGAGCGAGACCACGCGCGGCTTGGTAAGCTTGAAATACTCACCCGCCAGACGGCGGATTCGGCGCGTCGCCGTGGTCGCGGGGACCGGTTCGATTTTGCTCACGGGTTCCATAGAACGCGTTATTTTACTTTCTCAGGTGACAATAAGGTATGTCTAAGATCAATTCGAGTCTGGCAATAAAACACTTGAATAATCGGGATTCCCATCGATTCACCCGATGCGCGAAACGCGCAGCAATCGCGCCAAGTCCTTGCGAATACCGTTGCGATCGGCATCAAGGGGATAGCTCATCATGAAATTGCCGAGCGGATCCACCAGATAAATCCTGTTCAGGTTGTCGAGCGGGCTGCCCGCGGGCAGCGTGAACTGGCGTGCGAGTAACGCGATTGCTTCCGGGGGCCCGATAAGGGCGCGCAACCCGGGATAATCCTTGATAGCAAAACGCAGCCAGTCTCGCGCCTTGGCGTCCGTCACCACAATAACACTCTGGACGCGGTCGGCGTCTTTCCCCTGCGCGGCTATTACCTGGCGCATGGTCACCAGATTCCGCTCGCAGGGACTAAGACACTCCGCAGGACTGAAGGTAATAAACGTCCACTTGCCATGCAATTCGCTGAAACGCAATGGCCGGCCATCGAGTTGAATGAAACCGGCATCGGTGATGGGGCGTGCGGGCTGTACCAGCTCGCCGTAATTGCCAAACGACGCTGGTCGCCAACCACTGAAATACAGCGCATAGGCAACCACCACGGGCAAGGCAATCACCGCCGCCAGCAGAAGAATCTTGCGGCGTGAGGCGGATTGATTAACAGACACGTTCATGATCTTTCTTGCCATTGCTTGTCGATCCCGGTCCGGCGCCAGCCCAGGAATAGATAAATGGTAGACAATGCCGCGGCCAGCATGAACCACTGAAAGGCATATCCCTGATGCACGGAAATCCCGGCATCGAGCCGACTCCAGTCACGCGTAAAACCGCCCGCCGCATTGCCAGGATCGAGTAACACCACTACCGGTTGCACCGGAAATGGGACAACCGACGCGTACCGACTCATGTCCATGTTCTGCCATACGCGCCGCCAGCCCGGCTCGGGTTGAGCCAGTGTGAAATATTTTTCCGCCGGCACCGTGGCAACACCAGTGATTTGCTGCAGGCTACCGGGTGTTTCGAAATCAGGCAGCTGATTGCGGTCGGCACCGACGGAAATCCAGCCGCGGTTAACGAGCAGACGCACGTCACTGTCCGGAAGCTTGAGCGGAGTGATTACGTGATAGCCGGCACGTCCCTGGTGCACGCGATTATCAATCAGGATCTGATATTCGGTTTCGTAATGTCCTTTAGCCACAACTCGATAAAACTGGAGATCTTCCGGGCGCTGCAAATGCCGCTCCACCTGCACCGCCGGGCCGCTGGCGCGCGTATCATACTCCGCCTGCAGCACGCGTTTTTCCTCCGCCCGCTGCAGCTGCCAATAACCCAGATACAGGAACAGCGGCAACAGTACCGCGACCACCATGCTCGGGACTAATCTCGGGCGGAATTGTCGTGGAAATCCCATCATTCGTTCAAATCTGCGCGGAAATTTCTAGTATAATGCCGTTTCGCTCGATTCCCGGAAATTCACATGTTCCTCAAAATCATCGTCATCGTCATGCTGCTGCTGATTTTCGCCAGTCTGTTCTCCGCTTTGGTATTCCTGTTCAAGGACAAAGGAAGCGGCACACGCACGGCCAAGGCGCTGACCTGGCGCATTGGATTATCGATGACGCTGTTCCTGTTGCTGATGGCCGGCTTTTATTTCGGCATCATCCCGTCCCAGGGACTGGCTCTCATGCATTGATTCTCCCGTAGCACGAAGAAAAAACGCCGCCAGATTGGCGGCGTTTTTTTTCCGCGCGATGGATCAGAACCAGTAGACGAAGATAAATAGGAACAGCCACACCACGTCCACGAAGTGCCAGTACCAGGCCACCGCTTCGAAGCCGAAGTGATGATCGGGGCGGAAATGACCCACGATCGAGCGGCCCAGGATCACAATCAGCATGATCGTGCCCATGGTCACGTGCAGCCCATGGAAACCGGTGAGCATGAAAAAGGTTGCGCCGTAAACGCCAGTCTTCAGCGTCAGTCCCAGCTCCGAGTAGGCGTGGATATATTCGTAGGCCTGGAACGCGAGGAACGCGATGCCTAAGGCCACGGTCATGAAAAGACCGGTGATGAGCTGCGCGCGATTGTCCTTCAACAGACCCCAGTGCGCCCAGGTCACGGTAGCACCCGAGGTTAGCAGGATCAGCGTGTTGATGGCGGGAATACCCCAAGCACCCATCGGCGAGAATTGGTTGAGTCCGGGAACGGTATCCGCCGCAATCGGGGCCGGCCCCTTGGGACCTGCGGTCGGCCAGCCAGCATCGAAACCGGGCCACAACAGATCGGTATCGCCGAGCCAAACCACGGAAAATTGACGCACATAGAATAGTGCCCCGAAGAAGGCGGCGAAGAACATGACTTCAGAGAAGATAAACCACGCCATGCCCCAGCGGAAGGAACGATCCACCTGGGCGTTATAGGTGCCGCCTTCGGACTCGGCAATGACCTGGCCAAACCAGCGGATCATCATGTAAATGATGATCGCCGCCCCGACCAGCATGATCCAGGGTCCGGCCTTGATGTCGTTCATCTGCAGGATGAAACCCAGCGCCAGGGCGAACAGACCGGCCGAGGTAATGACAGGCCAGGCACTGGGGTTGGGAAGATAATAATTATTATTACCAGAGTGGGCAGCGGACATGCTTATATCCTCTTTCTCATTTGTAATGTTAATAGTCGTACTCGCGTTTAACCACCGGACGCCGTGGTCGGATGCGCGTGGTGTTTGGCGGTATCTTCAACCTGCCCCAGCGCCGCACCACCGTATTTCTTCGCCGACAACTTGTTGGTGTTGAAGAATGAATAAGACAGCGTAATCGTGTGCACATCCTTATCCAGGCCGGCATCCACCACGAACTGCACCGGCATCTCACGCGCCTCGCCCGGTTTCAGGGTCTGCTGGGTGAAACAAAAGCACTCGATCTTCTTGAAATGCGTAGCCGAGACACCGGGTGACACGCTCGGAATCGCCTGGCCGGTGATCTCCTCTTGGGCCAGATTACGAGCCAGGTATTTGACCCCCATGGTTTCACCCGGGTGCACTTCAATTTTCTTTACCAGCGGCCGAAATTCCCAGGGAAGACCACTGGTGGCCAGACCCGTGAACTCCACGGTGACGGTGCGAGTATTGTCCACGGGCGCCGGCACCGTTTGTTGCGCGATGCGCCCGGTCTTGCCATTAAGGCCGAAGGCTTGGCACATCAAATCATACATCGGCGCCAGTGCGTAACCGAATGCGAACATGGCCACGGTTATCACACCCAGCTTCACGGCCAGTCGGCGATTGGCCCGCGTCCTGTCACGGGGTGCTGTCATGCGCTGAATCTCAGAAACGCGGCGGAAACAAACATCAGTGCCACCAGCAAAAACAGCACGCCCGCCGTGAGATGAATGCGTTGCCGCTGCTTCCGGTCGATCTGATTCTCAGCCATGGTGATTCCGGTTTTCCCTTATTTGAACTTCGGCGCTACCGTGAAGCTGTGGTAGGGCGGCGGTGAGGACAGCGTCCACTCCAACCCGTCCGCGGCTTCCCACACCTTGTCGGTCGCTCTTTCCCCGCCCTTCATGCACTTGATCGCCAGGTAGAAGAAGATGAACTGGGCGGCGATCGTCATGAACGCGCCCACCGTGGACCACTGGTTAAACTCGGTGAATTGCAGCGCGTAGTCGGGAATGCGCCGCGGCATGCCGGCCAGCCCGAGGAAGTGCTGCGGGAAAAACGTAAGCGTGAAACCAAGCATTGTCAGCCAGAAATGCCATTTGCCGAGGGTTTCGTTGTACATGTGACCGGTCCATTTCGGCATCCAGTAATAAACCGCCGCGAACAACCCGAAGACAGACGCGCCGAAGATAACGTAGTGGAAGTGCGCCACGACAAAATAAGTGTCGTGATACTGGAAGTCCACCGGCGTAATGGCAAGCATCAAGCCTGATAGGCCGCCAATCGTGAACGTGAACACGCCGCCAATGGCCCACAGCATTGGGGTCTCGAAGGTCATCGACCCGCGCCACATGGTCGAAATCCAGTTGAACACCTTCACGCCGGTCGGCACCGCGATCAGCATGGTGGCGTACATGAAGAACAGCTCGCCCGCCATCGGCATGCCGACGGTGTACATGTGGTGCGCCCACACGATGAACGACAGGAATGCGATCGAGGCCGTGGCATAAACCATGGAGTCATAGCCAAATAATTGCTTGCGCGCGAAGGTCGGAATGATCTGCGAAAATACGCCAAACGCCGGCAGCACCAGGATGTACACCTCGGGGTGACCGAAGAACCAGAACACGTGCTGCCACAGCACCGGATCGCCACCGCCCGCGGCATCGAAGAACGACGTGCCGAAATGACGGTCGGTAATCAGCATGGTGACCGCGCCCGCCAGCACCGGCATGGCGGCAATCAACAGGAAGGCGGTGATGAGCCAGGTCCACACGAACATCGGCATTTTCATGAGCGTCATGCCGGGTGCACGCATATTAAGTATGGTGGCAATGATGTTGATCGAGCCCAGAATCGACGACATGCCAAGCAGATGGATGGACAGCAAAGTGAAATCCGTGCCGATGCCGCCTTGAGCCGACAGCGGCGGGTACAATGTCCAGCCCGCGGAGGGACCGCCGCCGGGCATGAACAGGCCCAGGATCAACAAGGTGGCGGCAAAAGGAAGTATCCAGAACGACCAGTTGTTCATGCGCGGTAACGCCATGTCGGGTGCGCCGATCATCATCGGGATCTGCCAGTTGGCCAAGCCGACAAAACCCGGCATGGCAAAACCGAAGATCATGACAAGGGCATGCACGGTGGTCATCTGGTTGAAGAAATGCGGGTCCACCAGTTGCAGGCCCGGCTGCCACAACTCGGCACGGATCACCAGCGACATGAGACCGCCGATGACGGCCATGGTGAAAGCGAACACCAGGTACAGGGTGCCGATGTCCTTGTGATTGGTGGTGAACAACCAGCGGCTTAAGCCGGTGGGGTGGTCTGCGTGATGTGCGGTTGCCATGTTTTGCTGTCTCCTCTCGGAATTCTGTGTTACTTGCGCAGCGCCTTGACCTGGGACGGCTGCACCGTGTCGCCGGCCTTGTTGCCGAAACCGTTGCGCTCAAAGGTCACCACGGCAGCGAGGTCGGTGTCGCTCAACTGGGCGGCGAACGCCTGCATGGCGGTACCGGCCTTGCCGTGCATGACGATATTCATATGATCGGCGAGCGGTCCATTAGCGATTTTGCTACCGATCATTTTCGGGAACGGACCCACGCCCTCGCCATTGGCACCGTGACACGCGGCGCAGGTGGTGGCATAGACCTTTTTACCCTTCTCCATCAGATCATCCTTGCTCCAGGTCTTGGCTCCGCCAGCTGAATCGGCGGCGGCCTTATCCTTCTGCGCGGCGACCCACTTGGTGAAATCCTCTGCGCTCACGGCAGTGACCACGATCGGCATGTAGCCATGATCCTTGCCGCAAAGCTCGGCGCATTGGCCACGGTAGATACCGGGTTCGTCGATCCGGGTCCAGATTTCATTGATGAAACCCGGAATGGCATCCTTCTTCGTGCCTAACTGCGGCACCCACCAGGAGTGGATCACGTCGTTGGCAGTGACCAGTAACCGGACCTTCTTGCCCACCGGCAGCACAATTGGGTTGTCAACCTGCAGCAGATAGTGCTCGCCCTTGGTGGCCTTGTTTTCGATCTGGTCGCGAGGCGTAGACAGCGAACTGAAATAACCAAAGTCATGATCAGGATAATCATATTTCCATTTCCACTGGTAGCCGGTGATCTTAACCGTCAAGTCAGACTTGCTGGTGTCGTCCATCTCGATCAGCGTGGCCGTTGAGGGCAGCGCCATGCTGACGAGAATAACGAACGGGATTACGGTCCAGACGACTTCCAGCGTGGTGTTCTCGTGGAATTGCGCGGCCTTGTGCCCGCGGCTCTTGCGGTGCGCGAAGATGGAATAAAACATGAAGCCGAAAACGATCACGAAGATGACCACACAGATGATCAGGATCAAGTTGTGCAATTCCAACAGCTTGTGGCCAATGGGGGTAACCGGTTTCTGGAAGTTGAGCCCGTACGCGGCGAACGCCGCCGGGGCCGTGAACCACAGGCTCACACCCAGGATCAGGCGTGAAACGATGCCCGAAAGCCGTCTAAAAAAAGTTATGGACATGCCTATCTCCCATAATGGTGTCTATATCAAATCTTCTTGGCTAGCTGACTGACTGATTTCCGGGAAGATGCCAGTGTGTCCTAAACAATCAACCTGCCTTCCGCAGGAAATGGTTCAGGGCCAACGACAGCGATTCCCTTTCTTCCTCGATCACGTCACCAGCTATGACGTCGATTTTCTCGTGCAACCCCACTTTCTACCGCGTCGGATACCAGCTGTTCCGGCGTTCCAGCGTGACTCTGGCCCTGTAGCGCAGGATTTCATCGCGCTATTCGCGGCGGCCCTGCCGCCGGGTTCACCGTGACATTGTGACGGTCAATAAGAATCTGTTCGTGATCATCAGCGGACGGAACAGCCGGTACAGCACCGAACCCACCACGACCATCTCCAGGCCGGCGAACGGCGCAATCGGACACACGTTCGCCAATATGAATCTAATGCCAATCGTTAAGACAACCGCGGTTAGTTCCTGCGAAAAGTAGCGTCATTCCCCGCAGAGTCATTGTGCGGATCGGGCACACGATCATATGCAGGTTATTTCTGACAGCGCTATTGGGCCTATCGCGTGCACCCATTCTCGCTTACGCTACCTTGGAAAACCGCATTTCTCCCGTTGAATCAAGGAAAACTTGATCCACAACAAGCCTTTTGGGCGCGCGCAAACTATCACATGCGTCTAATCACCGCAATATGTGAACAGACTGAAAAACAAGCGTTTTCAGAGAATAAAAGCAATCCCGGCCGAGAGACTTCCGACCGGATTAGTCGGTTATCTGCGTGAGATGCATTATCGTTTGTTTCGAAAATCCGTATGAGCTGTTTACGTCATTTCCCGACGGTCGATAGGGAAAGCTGGCCAACAATGGTGCCGGTAAACTTTTTTCCAGGGTCTGAACGTTTTCCTGTGCATGGCTCATGGCGGGATCTATGGCGTTTGCCACCCACCCGGCCAGCTCCAGGCCGTCGCGCCGGATGGCCTCTACTGTCAGTAACGCATGATTGAGGCACCCGAGACGAAGACCAACCACGAGGATGACGGGCAACTGCATGGCCCGCGCCACATCTGCTATCGTTAACTTTTCACCGAGCGGCACCCGCCAGCCACCCACGCCTTCGACCACGACCCAAGAAGATTTCTCTTTTAGGCGCTCGAAGTCATCGAGGATTTTTTCCAGGCGGATTTCAACACCCATCTCCTGCGCGGCCAGATGTGGCGCGCAGGCCGATGCCAAGGCATACGGATTCGCATCGGCGTAATCAATCCGAACATTACCTGCCTGCATCAATTCCAGCGCGTCGTCGCTGCGCCAGCCGGATTCCGTGGATTGACAACCGCTGGCCACGGGTTTCATGCCCACCGTGCTCTTGCCGGCACCAACCAGCGCTCTGAGCAGCAAACACGATACCCGAGTCTTGCCCACACCCGTGTCGGTACCGGTGATGAACCAGCCGCGATTCACGACGCTCGGCGTCCGATGCGGCCTAGGGGGACGGCGGCGATGCCATCGCGTGCACGCGTCGATCCGGTTTCCGGCACCCAGGCATGTCCGTACACCGCTTCGTACGTCGCCGGTATTTTTCCATCCCGCGCCAGCGCCTCGTAGGCCGCGCGAAAACGGGCAAAACGCTCCTTACCGGTCAGTCCGCGGGCCCGCGAGGTCGCCGCGTTGTGCGCACCGAGATGTTTGATGTCGCGCAACACAGCCAACACATCCTTATAGGTCAGGGTGAATGACTCCATGTCCATGACCGGATCAGCAAAGCCGGCATGCATCAACATGTCCCCGAGATGGTGCATATCGATAAAGGAATGGACATGCGTCTCCTGGTCCGCCGCGCGCCACGCCTCGCGCAACTCACGCAGGGTGTCCGGACCAAATGTGGTAAACATCAAAAGGCCACCCGGGCGCAAAACGCGTCGCGCTTCATCGAATACCCTTGGCGGGTCGCACCACTGCAGGGAGAGATTGGAAACTACCATGTCGGCGGAAGCCGTGGTGACAGGCAGATGCTCTGCGTCGCCGCAAACAAAAGTGCTGCTTCCCAACCATCGGCGCCACAGGCCGGAACGTCGGCGTGCACGGTGAGCCATCAATTCGGCGATATCCAGGCCCAGCACCCACGACTTCGGGTAACGCCGTGCGAGGCGCTCCAAGTCATAGCCAGTCCCACAGCCGATGTCGAGAATCAGCTGCGGCTGCATTCGGACCAAGTCAAGCCGCTCGAGGAGGCGATCGGCGATCTCACGTTGCAGCACGGCGGCGGCGTCATAAGTGTCCGCCGCCCGTGTGAATGATTGGCGCAGACGGCGTTTGTCGAGCGCCAATGGCTCAGTCATGACAGAAGCCCTGCTTCGTTCGTCTTGCCGTATTGGATGAAATCTCCCAGCTTTTCCAGAAATAGCCGTGCGTGCGACAAAAACGGCGCATGGCCGGCATCGGGAAAAATTTCCAGTCGCGTCTGCGGCAGATGTTCCGCCAGAAATCGCGCTGCGCCCACGGGCGCCAAGCGGTCGCGACCGCCATGAATAATCATGGCCGGTATCGCGATCGAGCTAAGTGTGTTCCGACGATCCTCCTCCTTCAGCAGCTGTAATCCTGCTTGTAACGCCGCCGTCGGGGGCTCTCCGTAGCGGAACATTTCCGTGCGCAATCGGCGCAACACATCGTGGCTTTCTCCCGCGGCCATTTGCAGGGTCAGGAAACGTTCGAGGGTGCCGGCATAATCCTGTTCGAGATTGTGCGCGAATTGGTCCAGCACCGTGGGCGACATCGCATGCGGCCAGTCCGCCGACTGGACGTATTTCGGCGTGGCGCCGACCAGCACCAGCTGGGTGACTTCCCGTGGGTAACGTTGCGCGGCAGCCAGCGCCACCAAGCCGCCCATGGACCAGCCGACCCACACCGCCGCGCCGGAGAGTGCCGGACGTAATTCCTCAACGAGCGACTCGGGAGTGTATGCCGACGGAAGAAAATCACTCGAGCGCCCATGGCCCGGAAGATCGGGAACCGTAACACGGAAATTTTTTGACACCACGCGGGCGATATCCGTCCAGACGCCGCCGTGCGAGCCCCAACCGTGCACCAGCACAACCTCAGGTCCATCTCCGTATTGCTCATAATAAAGCCTCATGCGATTTTCGCCGTCGACAGCGCCTCCAGCAAACGATCCACATGTGACGCTTCATGCGTCGCGGAGAAGGTAATGCGCAGGCGCGCGGAGCCTTCCGGCACCGTGGGTGGGCGGATGGCCGTGACCAAGATGCCATGAGAGCGCAGGTGGCGGCTGGCCGAAAGTGAGGCTTCCGCGCTACCGAGAACGAGCGGTTGAATCGGGGTCGACGAAGGAGTCAGGGCAAAGCCCAGGCCCCGGGCTCCGTCGCGGAAACGCTCGACCAGCATCCGGAGGCGCTCGCGCCGCCAGCACTCTTCCCGGACCAATTGCAAACTCGCACGTACCGCCTCGGCCACGGCCGGCGGCAGCGCAGTGGTATAGATATAGGTCCGCGCGCGCTGGATCAGCGTTTCGATCAGCGCCTCCTCGCCGGCCAC
>JAOTWF010000064.1 GCA_029863005.1 Gammaproteobacteria bacterium
TTACAACCCGAAGGCCTTCTTCACACACGCGGCATTGCTGGATCAGGGTTGCCCCCATTGTCCAATATTCCCCACTGCTGCCTCCCGTAGGAGTCTGGGCCGTGTCTCAGTCCCAGTGTGGCTGGTCGTTCTCTCAAACCAGCTACGGATCGTCGCCTTGGTGAGCCTTTACCTCACCAACTAGCTAATCCGACGCAGGCTCATCTCATAGCGCAAGGCCTTGCGGTCCCCTGCTTTCATCCATGGATCGTATGCGGTATTAGCCCGGCTTTCGCCGGGTTGTCCCCCACTACGAGGTAGATTCCTACGCGTTACTCACCCGTCCGCCACTCTACTCAGGGTTGCCCCCTTTCGCGTGCGACTTGCATGTGTTAGGCATGCCGCCAGCGTTCAATCTGAGCCAGGATCAAACTCTCCAAATAAAACTTAATGTTCCGTTTCCGGAACGAATACTTCATGTGACTGAATGCGCCGCTGTTTAAGGCGGACATTGAGTCACCTTTCATAGGTTGACCAGGCTCGACAAAAGCGCCCACACAAATTACTTGATCTTGAATTTTTAAAGAACGAAGGCCGATACAGGGTACCGGCCCAAGGGAGGCGCATTATACGCGCGCCACCCCCTGCGTCAACGCTTCATTATTAGCTATTTTACGCCTCGAAGGGGGTGCGAGTGAACCTGGGTTTTTACCGGGGAAATACCCGCTTCCGCTGAACAAAACAGGGACTTTTTGGGCCTTTTTGAAGCGTTTGCGGAAAATCCAGGTTGAACGGTCGTCAACGGACTCGCACTCGCATGAATTTCCGCTTGCCGACCTGAAAGACATGGGCCTGACCGGGACGGATTTTCAGTGCCGGATCGTCCGCCTTCTCGCCGTCGATCCGCACGCCCCCCTGCTTGATGAGACGCAGGGCCTCGGAGGTACTGGCGGTAAGGCCGGCATCCTTGAGGACCCGGGGAAGTGCGAGTCCCTTGCCGTTCCCGGCCAGTTCGATTTCTGAAATATCTGTCGGCATCTCGCGTTGCTGGAAACGCTGAATGAATGAGCGTTGTGCCTGCTCGGCCGCGGCCTCGCTGTGAAAACGCGTAACCATTTCCAGCGCCAGACGAATCTTCACGTCGCGTGGATTGGCACCGTCTTTGACTTCGCGCCGCCACGCTTCGATGGAACGCAGATCTTGCGCCGACAGTAATTCGAGGTAGCGCCACATCAGATCATCCGAGATCGACATGAGCTTGCCGAACATTTCGTCCGGTGATTCGTTAATGCCGATGTAATTGCCGAGCGATTTCGACATCTTGTTCACACCATCCGTTCCCTCCAGAATCGGCAACGTGATCACCACCTGTGGCGCTTGGCCCTGCTGTTTCTGCAATTCACGTCCGACCAGCATATTGAATTTTTGATCAGTGCCACCCAGCTCGACATCCGCGCGCATGGCCACGGAATCTTGTCCCTGGATGAGAGGATAGAGAAATTCATGAATGGCAATCGGCTGGCCGGACTTGTAGCGCATGCTGAAGTCATCGCGCTCGAGCATGCGCGCGACGGTATGCGTCCCCGCGAGCTGGATCAGGTCGGCAGCACGCATCTCGCCCATCCAGCTCGAATTGAACATCACGAGTGTCTTTTGCGGATCGAGAATCTTATAAATCTGGTTTTCGTAGGTGCGCGCGTTTTCGATAACCTCGTCACGCGACAGCGGAGGACGCGTGCTGTTCTTGCCGGTCGGGTCACCGATCATTCCGGTGAAATCACCGATCAGGAAAAGCACCTCATGATCAAAATCCTGGAACTGGCGCAGCTTGTTGATGAGCACGGTGTGCCCCAGATGCAGGTCGGGCGCGGTGGGATCGAACCCAGCCTTCACGCGCAATCGCCGTCCGGAAGCGAGTCGCTCCTTGAGTTCCGACTCGATCAGAATTTCTTCCGTGCCGCGTTTGATCAGGCGCAGCGCTTCGGTGGTTTCTGTCATGAATATTCCTGGAAACGGCAGGTGAATCCGAGCGCCGCAAAGCGTACCATAGCCGTTAATTCAAGGCATACCGGCCTGTAACCCGGCATAACCACGACGAATACCAGGCCCAGCGTCGTTCGTCAGATTATCATCGCTGGTCTAGACTGTAACGTATTGCTTGCTCGGAAAAATGCCTCGGTTGACGAAAGAAATACTCAATTTCCTTTCCTCTATATTCCGCCCTTCAGGCCGGAAGGTCACACGCCACCTTCACGGACTGAACGCCTGGCTGCTCGGGCTGGCGGTTTTTCTCACCTCCGTCACCATCGCCGCCATCATCCCCCGTGGAAGCGACACGCTCCCAAAGAATGCGCTGGTTCCCTCCATGCCACCGCAAACGGTGATGCTGGGCGAGACGATGTTACCGGCTGCTGCCAAGCCGGTGACCGACGAACCCGCGGAAATCGAAATCCCCCAAAAGATGCCGGACCGTGAGCCCTGGATCGAACTGACAATACGCAAGGGCGACACGCTTTCGGATATCCTCAAGCGCGAAGGCCATGACAGCAGCGATATTCACCGGTTGATCCAGACCAACCCGGACGCCCGCGTGTTCCGCCAGTTGTATCCGGGCCAACGATTGCGTTTGCGTGCCGAGGCCGGCGGACCGCTGCAGGAACTTGTCTACGAAACCGATCCCGGGGAGGTTTTTCATCTCGTCCGTCAAGAGGATCGCTTTGAGCTTACCAAGGAACTGCGTCACTTCGAGACACGAGTGGCCCACGTTTCCGGCACCATCGCCTCTTCCTTGTTCGAGGACGGACAGGAGGCCGGGCTTTCCGATACCCTGATCATGAAGCTTGTGGAAATTTTCGGCTGGGACATCGATTTTGCGCTCGATCTGCGCCGGGGTGACAGCTTCTCAATCATCCACGAAGAAAAATTCTGGCAAGGACAAAAAGTCTCCGATGGAATCATACTGGCGGCCGAATTCATCAATCAGGGGCGTGTTTTCCGCGCGATCGCGTTTCGTGACGCCAACGGGTATACCTCTTATTACACGCCCGATGGCACGAGCGTACGCCGGCCGTTCCTGCGCACGCCGGTGGAGTTCAGCCGCATCACCTCGCGCTTCACCCGCGGACGATATCATCCGATTCTCAAGACCTGGCGGGCACACAAAGGCGTGGACTATGCCGCCCCCACCGGCACCCCGGTACGCGCCACCGCCAGCGGACGCATCCTGGCGATCGGCTGGAACGGCGGCTATGGCAAGCGCATCGTCATCCGCCACAATGCCACGTACAGTACGATTTATGCACACCTCTCGCGCTTCCGCTCCGATCTCCGCGTCGGCAGTTTCGTGGAACAGGGGCAGACCATCGGCTACGTCGGCGCCACGGGGCTCGCGAACGGTCCTCACCTGCATTACGAATTCCAGGTCAACGGTGCGCACCGCAATCCACTGACTTACAAATTCTCGGGCGGGGGCAAAATCGCTTCGCAAAACCAGGACGAGTTCATGCAGATCGCTAATCGCTGGACCGCGCGTCTGGATGTCATCAGTTACAGCGCCCTGATTGCCGCCAACCGGTAGGCCGCCACCCTCTTGTAACTTTTCGCGTGCTGCCCGAAACTGCGCCCATGCATTACATCGGGCTGATGTCGGGTACCAGTGCGGATGGTATCGATGCCGCGCTGATCAATCTTTCCCTGGGAAGCCGGCCCGTCCTGGTGGCCACGCACGCCTACCCGCTCGAAGCCGCGATCCGCGGCGAGATCCAGGCCCTGATGCGCGATGGGCTGAATGAGGTAGAACGGCTGGGCGAACTCGATATCGTGCTGGGCGAAATGTTTTCCGCGGCCGCCAATGGCGTGCTCAGAAAGTCGGGGCTCACGAAAAAGGACATCCGTGCCATCGGCAGTCACGGCCAGACGTTGCGCCACCGCCCGCGCGCCACACACCCGTTTACGCTTCAGATCGGCAATCCTTCCGTGATCGCCGAACGCACCGGTATTACCACGGTGGCGGATTTTCGCGCGCGTGACATGGCCGCCGGGGGGCAGGGCGCGCCGCTGGTGTCGGCGTTCCATCACCGGATGTTTCATTCCCCCCAACGACATCGTGTCATCATCAACATCGGCGGGATCGCCAACGTTACCTCGCTCCCCAGCGATGTCGCACAACCGGTGAGCGGGTTCGACACCGGTCCCGGCAACACCCTGCTCGATCAATGGATCAGCCTGCATCAGGCGCGCGCGCTTGATGAAGCCGGGCAATGGGCCGCCTCCGGACGCGCTTCAAAAGATCTCTTGGGGAAACTCCTGTCCGATCCTTATTTCGAGGCACAGCCCCCCAAGAGCACGGGACGAGAGCATTTCAATTTGAACTGGCTGCAAGATCAGCTCAAGCGTCTTACCGCGCCGCCGTCTGCAGCCGACGTGCAGGCCACACTTGTGCAACTCACCGCACAGACTATTGCCCGGGCGATCCGCCGGTATCTGCCGCAGGCGCAAGAAGCCTATGTCTGCGGTGGTGGCGCGCATAATCGTGAATTGATGTTGGCCCTGACGGCGAGCCTGTCCGGCATTACCGTGGCCACCACCGAGACACTTGGCTTGGCGCCGGACTGGGTGGAGGCTTCGGCCTTTGCCTGGTTGGCACATCAGGCCATGGAGCGGGAACCCGGCAACATTCCTTCCGTTACCGGCGCCCGGCGAGCTGTTGTCCTCGGGGGGATCTATCCGGCCTGACAACGACCAGCGTGCGATCCCCTGCGGAAACTAAAAAGGGCCCGATAGGGCCCTTTGGGTATTTCCGGAAAATTTCAGAGATCAGGTATTGAAAGAAGAGCCGCAGCCGCAGGTGGTCTTGGCATTCGGGTTCTTGATCACGAACTGCGCACCCTGGACGCTGTCCTGAAAATCGATCTCGGCGCCGGCCAGATACTGGAAACTGAGCGGATCGATCAGCAGCGTGACGCCGTCCTTTTCCACGCGGGTATCATCCTCACCCGCTTTTTCCTCGAACGTGAAACCATACTGGAATCCTGAACACCCGCCGCCGGAAACAAACACCCGCAGCATCAGCGCCGGATTCTTTTCTTCCTCAATCAATTCCTTCACCTTTTTCGCCGCGTTGTCGGTAAACAACAAGGGGCTTGGCATCTCAGGCATGGCAGCAGTCATCTTCAATCTCCACTCATAAAATAAATTTCAATTAACTAATTATCCTATTCCTGACTAGGCAGGTCAAACATTCCTAGCTTTCGTCATCTGAATCGCTCTCTCCCGCTGATTTCAAACGGGTGACGGATCCTTTCTGGGAATTGCCTTGGCCGGTTTCAACCGATTCCCGCACCAGGTTGCCGTTGACCACGGCTCCTAAGGCCATTTCGATCACCTTGTAATAGACATCTCCGGAAATTTCCGCCTTGGACTGAAGCTCGATGCGCTCCGCGGCACGCACATTTCCCTTGATCGCCCCGTTGGTAATGATATGCGGCACCGTGATATTGCCGGTTACCGTGGCATTCTCGCTCAGCACCAGGGTGCTGTTGCCTTCTCCTTTGGCGATGATATTGCCGCGGACTTTTCCGTCAACGCGCAGTCCACCGAAAAAAACAATATCGCCTTTCACCTCGGTTTTCGCGCCGACCAGCGTGTCAATGGTATTGCACGGTTTGTCATTCGGCGTTTTTCCCAACGCATTCAACATTGTCTTTCCCTCCATGATCTTATAGTAGTCCCGCCGGCAAGCGGTGCAGGGATTATACCCCGGGGCCCGATGCCCGGCAGAGAATATCACCCCAGCGGCCAGGTGTAGGTCGCTTCCGCCATGGAAATTCCGCCCAGGGTCATGATATAGACCTTGATGCGCTTGGGCTGGAAATTTCTCGGCAGCTCGAGCTTTCCTTCGATGTCCTGGAAATACTTGAAATTCACCTGGATGGGTTTTTCGTTCGAGGCCGGGAAACGCAACAGCTTGTCCTCTCCCGCCTGCAGGCCGCTGATTTCCAGGATGGCCCGCCCCAGGATGGCGCGCTCGTGCTTCAGCGCCTGGATCAACACCAGTTTGTAGCGAAACTGATTCGTGCCACCGGCCGGCTCGATGTACAGGTTCTGGATGCGCAATCCGCTTTTCTTGTCGGCCGGCGAAATGATGTTGCGGTAGAAGTTGAGTTCCTCCCGCAGCTTCACGATCTCCGTCGCCGAGGCCTTGAGCGATTTGTCGAGATCCTGGTAGGCCGCCTGGTCCATTTGGATGGTGCGCTGCGCGCGCGCCAGGGATTCTTGCAACCCCTGATTCTCTTCGCGAATCTTGCGCAATTCCTCTTGCAGCGTCTGTTGTGTCTGTTGCGCCGACTGCTGCTCGAATCCGGCGCGGTTAAGACCGTAATTGTAAATCAATCCAGCGGCCACCAATAGCGCCACCGCCATGATCACGGCCAGCAGCAGTTTCATGCGCGGCGAATAGCGCTGCTTGATGATCAGTTCGCCAGGTTTCTTGAGATCGAACATGGATTGAGTAGGTGAAACAGTAAAAATATAGCCGCCTCAACCGGCCATGGAAAGCGACAATATCATGGCAGCACGCCGGCCTGATCCAGCCCGTTACGTTCATTGAGGCCAAACAGGAGGTTCATGTTCTGGACCGCCTGACCGGCGGCGCCCTTGACCAGGTTGTCGATGACGGACAGTACCACGACCGTATCCGCTCCCTGGGGCTGGTGCACGGCAAGACGACAGACATTGGAAATGCGCACACTGCGCGTCTCGGGATGGGAGCCAGCCGGCATGACATCCACGAAGGGTTCCTTGGCGTAACGCTTCTCGAACACCGCCTGCAAGTCCGCGCCCGGTTTCGTGAGCCTGGCATAGAGTGTCGCATGGATGCCGCGGATCATGGGGGTCAGATGCGGCACGAAGGTCAGCCCCACGGATTGGCCGAGCACGGCCTCCAACCCCTGGCAGATTTCCGGCCAATGGCGATGGCCAGCCACGCCATAGGCCTTTATCGAATCCGCCGCTTCCGCATACAGCGTGTTTACCTCCGCCTTGCGCCCGGCGCCGCTCACACCCGATTTGGCATCGGCAATGAGATGCTGCGCCTCCACCAGCCCGTTTTCCAGCAGCGGCAGGAAACCAAGCTGCACGGCAGTGGGATAACAACCAGGGTTAGCGATCAACCGGGCCTTTTTAATCTTTTCGCGATTCACTTCCGGCAACCCGTACACCGCCTCGGCGAGCAATTCGGGGCAGGCGTGTGGCACACCGTACCATTGCTCCCACGCCGCGGGGTCCTTCAAGCGAAAATCAGCGGCAAGGTCAATGAACTTCACACCGGCCTTGAGCAATTCGCGCGCATGCGTCATGGCCACCCCGTTGGGCGTGGCCGAGAACACCACATCGCAGCCGGCAAGTGTCTTGATGTTTGGTTCCGTAAAAGCCAACTTCACATGCCCACGCAGATTCGGAAAGAGATCCGCGACTGGCCTTCCGGCCTCGCCGCGCGAGGTGATCACGCGCAGGTCCGCCTGCGGGTGCGCCGCCAGCAGGCGCAGCAACTCCACCCCGGTGTAGCCGGTGCCGCCAATGATGCCGATTTTGATCATGGAAATTGAGACAGCCCTTTCATCACAAAATACCGCTATTCAAATCAACAATACAGGATATCCCCGGCGGTCGAAAGCTGGGAAATTCCTACAACATAGATGCTTTACTTCGAAATCCGCTGGAAAAAAAACGGGGCCCGAAGGCCCCGTCAGCGGATACAGCTTTATGCTTGTTCAACCGCTACAACGTCAAACTCAGACTTAGAACTTGATGATGGTACCAAGTGAGTAACCCGTGTAGTCCTTACCAAGCGCGGGGGCAAGAACGTTCGAGTCATGCCCAGCCGCACCACTCACAACTCCGTTGGCTGCAAGGTTGTCGTTACTCGTTGCGGCATAGTTGGCATAGAGCGTCACGGTCTTGCTCAGGCTGTGGTTCACACCGATGGCAATCATGTCAGCGCCGGTGTTTGGTGTGTTATCAAGCTCATCGAGTTTGATGTAATTGAACTTGAGCTTGTTGTTGCCCATCTTATACGAGGCAAACAGACCGAGCGCATCACGATCGGCACCGGCGACGCCGCCAAGATCGCTCATCATGTCCCATAACAGACCGAGCTCAATATCGTTAAAGGTGTAGCTGCCGGAAAGCCGGATGTTGGTGGGATTATCGTTGCTGCCTGTAACACCCTGCTCTTCCCAGGCAAGACCCGCCCAGATCGGACCGGATGAATACTGGGCATTCAGGCTGTTAACCTTGTTGTTTGTATTGCCCAGATTATCGTTGGAGCCGTTGTTCGAGGTTTGCATGATGCTGGCGGTAAAACCACCGCCGAACTTCGGGGTGTCATAACGGATCATGTTGCTGACGCGGAGATCGAACGCACCGGCGTTGCCGATCAGGGTGCGCGCATCGCCGAACTGCTCGTTGAAATCATCGAGCTTGCGGCCGACTTCCTTCATCGGGGTGTCGTGACGACCGATCTTGACCGTACCCCAGCCGCCGGAGAAGCCGACAAAGGTGTTACGCAGTGTGGCGCCAAAACCGCCCGAGCCATCGTCCGCTTGGAAGGTGCCCGACTCCACCTGGTAGATGGCCTTCAAGCCACCACCGACATCTTCGCTACCCTTGATGCCGAAACGTGAGGAGTTGTTGGCGAGAATGCCGTTTTCCTGATTGTTGTCATTGTCCATACGATCGTAGGACATGTGCATATGTCCATAGAGCGTGGTTGCGGCGTGAACGGCGACCGTCGGACCCGCGACCAGCGCGGCGCCTACGGCAGCCATAAGAAGCTTCTTCTTCATGATTCCTCCTGGAAAACTTGAAATTTAGGGATATATCCAAGCGCATTTCGTCTGCGCTTAGGGACTATATATCACAGCTTTTTGCGAATATGCAACGAGATTTTGTAATTTTACGACAGAGGAGAAATATATGACTTTTTTACAACAATGGGTGGATTTAAGGGTTACATTTCTTTGGGGGTTTATCGTCAAGAAAAACTTTATTGCTTTGATATCTATATCTTTTTCGTCATCGAAACCCTTTTCAGGGGAGGAAGACCCTGTGTCGGTGCCCTACGGCTCACAGCTATCCAGTCCACAATGGACGGCTCAGAAGCCTGGCTGGGGACTTAAGATTGTTCGCTCCATCCCTTGGAGCTCACCCTCGCCGCTATAGCGGCTCGGGCCAGTCGCTTCGCTCCTATCCAAAATTCGCTCCCGGCGAATTTGACTCGGGGCCTTCCATGGCCCTCGCCCTGCGGGCGCACTACGTGCGTCCAGATCTGCCGTCCTGCAGATTTGTGTCGAACCTTTCAGGTTCTCATCCTAGCCCCGCACAAACACAGAGCCCGCCTTTATGGCGGGCTCTGTGTTTGTGAATGGCTGGGGGACTAGGATTCGAACCTAGATAAACAGAGTCAGAGTCTGTTGTCCTACCATTAGACGATCCCCCATTTGCTTACCAAAGCTTTTCACCCCGGGCCAGCCTACTCAGCATTTCGTTTTGAAAGGCCGGCGGTCCGAAGGCATACCATTCCTCGTTTCGCTGATAAAGAAAGGGTCGCTGCATGCGCGCCGACCAATCTTTCGTCCAGGCGAGAAGGTCATCCCCGGGATCACGGCCGGCCGGCGTCAGCGCATAAATCGGCATCCCGTGCCAATCCAGAATCACGAATATCACACCGATCTTATCCGGGCGAGAGTCCTCGGGCAAAGGACTGTTTTTCTTGAGCCAGCCACAGATAAATTTACGACACGGATTTTCCGGGCGATCGGCATAGATTGAACAACTGTGCCCCGTGCTGTACGGGCAGGGCTTGCCGGGATAAACCTCATGTCCGCGGATATTCATCCGCACCCAGCCATCACAGCACGCCGTGCAGGTTCCGCAGTGGCGTTCCGTGGTGGTGGTCGGTTCGACGGAACGGGTGTCTGTGCCCATCGGTTGCTGTGAACTTCCACAGCACTTATTATATTTTTTGCCGCTGCCACAGGGGCACGGATCATTGCGTTCGGGCTTCATGCCGGGAATTCTAAAGCACGATGGGCCCGACAATACATATCACTTCTCTGGCAAATCCATTCAATGAAAAAAAAGGCCGCCTGTGGCGGCCTTGGAATCGAATGGAAAATTGTTCAGCGCTTCGAGTATTGCGGCCGCTTGCGCGCCTTGTGCAGGCCGTATTTCTTGCGCTCGACGGCGCGCGAGTCGCGCGTGACATAGCCGGCCTTGCGCAACGTGGGACGCAGCGACTCATCGTAGGCCATCAGGGCGCGCGTGATGCCGTGACGGATGGCGCCGGCCTGGCCGCTGGGTCCGCCGCCGGCCACATTCACCCTGACGTCGAACTTGTTTTCCATGTCTACCGCCATGAACGGCTGGCGCACGATCATGCGTGCCGTTTCACGGCCGAAATAATCATCGAGTGACTTGCTATTAATGATGATTTCACCCTTACCGGGCTTCAAGGTGACACGCGCCGTCGAAGTCTTGCGCCGTCCGGTGCCGAGATGGGTATTTGCCTGCGCCATGATGGTATATGTTTCCCGAAATTAGATTTCCAGCACTTTGGGGCTCTGGGCGGCATGCCGATGATCGGCGCCACGATAGACCTTGAGCTTGCGAAACATCTGGCGGCCAAGCGGATTCTTCGGCAGCATGCCGCGCACCGCGGTTTCAATAACTTTCGCCGGGGATTTTTTCATCATGTCCTGAAAGCTCGACGCCTTCAGACCGCCCTGGTACCCGGAGTAACGGTTATAGATCTTGTCCCGACTCTTCTTGCCTGTGACCTGGAGTTTGCCGGCATTGATGATGATGATGTAATCACCCGTGTCCACGTGCGGGGTGTATTCGGCCTTGTGCTTGCCACGCAGGCGCCGCGCCACTTCCGTCGCCACGCGTCCAAGCACCTTGCCGGTGGCATCGATCACGTACCAGTCACGCTTGACGGTTTCCTTTTTGGCGGAAAAAGTTTTCATGCAAATATTCTTAGATGAATCAGCTGGATGACGGGATGGCGCCATGTGCCTCGACGCTGGCCCCGACCGGAAAGCGGCGCATGGTACAAAAAGCAGTGGCAAGTAGCAAGTTACAAGAGGCAAGAAAGCAAACTCACGACTGATTTTCAGGCACAAATTCGCCGGGGGCGAATTTGGACAGGAGCCTAGCGACTGGCCCGAGCCGCCACGGCAGCGAGGGTGAGCTCCAGGGATGGAGCGAAACAAACCGCGGCACAGGGATGTGCCGTTTGCGGTGCCGAGGGATGCAAAAAAAAGGCGTGGCCTAGAAGCCACGCCCGAACCACCACTAGGAGGATGGAGGAGCCATTACTCGGCGCCGAAGCGCCGTAAAGAAATCTTTCACTTATATTCAGCTTAGCAAGCTTCGGGCCAATCGCCAGGAAGCAAATGAATATTGAATATAATTATTATCTAATATTTCTACCCATTGTCAATACATCCCTTCAGTCTCACAGTAGTCAATTAATATAGCATTAACTTATTGATTTAATTGGATTACAAAGAATTTTCAGAGCTATCACGGGATAAAATTTGGCATGAAACAGTGCCAAAACAGACTCATGAGAATACGAGGGGAGAGGCTTAATCCTTCATCTTGAGTCGTTTAACCACTTGCCCCTGGCGCAGATGCAGATCAATGATATCGTCGATATCCACCTTATCCACATAGGTATACCAGGTTCCTTCGGGATAGATGGCCATGACGGGTCCTTCCTCGCACCGGTCCATGCAACCCGCCTGATTGATCCGCACGCCGCCCTTGCCGTCCAGCCCCAGCGACTTGATCCGTTCCTTGGCGTAGTCGCGCATTTTCTGGGCGGGATGATTGGCGCAGCAGGCGCTTCCGTCCTCCCGGCGGTTTACACAGAAAAAAACATGATAACGGTAATAGGCCATGGAGCAGGCAAGTTGCACGTATGAGGCAACAAACGATAACGTAGCGGAATTATAGGATATTGGCCCGCATCGAGCATATTTTTCTCGCGCCCTAGGCGCCGATCGCAAATTTTGGATTCCGTCATTCACATCAAACAAGAGGCCACCAAATGCGTGGCTTGCGGGCTATGCCTGCCTCACTGTCCCACCTACAACCTGTTGCAGGATGAAGCCGAGTCGCCGCGTGGGCGCCTGTCCTTGATGCTGGCGCTGGCGCGGGAAGACCTGCCGTTGAATGCCAAACTGGAATCCCATCTTGCGCGCTGTCTGGATTGCCGCGCCTGTGAAAAGGTCTGCCCCTCCTATGTGGATTTCGGCCTGGCGCTCGATTCCGCGCGCGCCGTCATCGAGTCGCGTCGCGCCGAAGCCGGCCTGCCGGCATGCAAATCCACGTCACTGATTGAATGGCTGGTGGAACAACCCGCGAGGATGCGAAGGCTGACGAAACTCCTGAGACTTTATCAGCAGTCAGGATTGCAATGGTTGCTGCGAATCTCTCGCATGCTTCGACTCCTCCGATTGGACCATCTCGATGCCGACATACCACGGCTTACGCCCCTAAAGGACTTGGCCGAATTCCATCCAGCGATGGATAAATCAAAAGGAAAAGTGGTCTTGTTTACCGGTTGCCAGGCCGAGATGGCCGATCAGCCAGCATTGGCTTCCTCGATTCGGCTGCTCAACCGGCTGGGATACGAAGTGCATATCCCTGTGAAGCAGAATTGCTGCGGCGCATTACATCTGCACGCCGGACATCGCGAGAAAGCCATCGAACTCATGCGAAGGAATATCGATGCTTTCTCCGGGGGGAACGAGGCGATTCTAAGTGTCGCCAGTGGCTGTACGGCGACTCTGGGAGAATACAATAAATATATTAATGATAATAAAAGCGCCTCCGGATTTTCAGCACGAATAAAGGATATCAACCAGTTTCTGGAAGGAGCGACCTGGCCGGAAGGTATTTCCTTTCATTCTCTGCCCCGGCGTATCGTCGTGCACAACCCTTGCTCGCTGACGCATGTTTTGCGTCAGGAAGACAAACCCTACTCCCTGCTGGCGAAAATACCCGGGGCGGAAATCCTATCACTCCCTGAGAATAACCTGTGTTGTGGAGCCGCCGGTGCTTATCACCTGACCCAAATGTCGATTGCCAAGCGGCTGCGTGATCCAAAAATAATGCATCTTAAGCGTCTAATCCCGGATATTCTGGTCACCTCGAATCCCGGTTGCGCAACGTTCTTGGGGGCCGGCTTGCGCGAGGCCGGGCTGGCCACCGAGGTTCTGCATCCGGTGACCCTGCTCGCCCGGCAGCTGAAACCGTAGCGCCTTCCTTGTGGTGCGAGCTTTACGGCGATATCGTTATACAGATGAGTGATCGCACCCCTAACGCCCTCGACCGCCTGGTGGGGCATCTCGATCAGGCGCTGCATACCGTCTTCGGGCCGGCGCCGATGCCGATGCGACCCAGCCCGGCAAAGGGCAAGGAAGA
>JAOTWF010000013.1 GCA_029863005.1 Gammaproteobacteria bacterium
CGCAAGATGTATCGTGGTGCACTGCGCGCGATCCTGTCCGAGCTGTTGCGTCAGGGGCGGCTGGTCATGGTGGCTGATTTCAAAATCGATCAGCCCAAGACCCAAACGCTGGTCGAGAAACTCAAGAAACTCGACATGCCGGACGTGCTGATCATTACGGACGCGCAGGATAATAATTTGTCGCTGGCGGCCCGTAATCTGCCGGATGTCGACGTGCGCTTGGTCGGAGCTGTCGATCCGGTGAGCTTGGTCCGGCACGAGAAAGTTATCCTGACACAGGGCGCGATCAAGAAGTTCGAGGAGATGCTGGCATGAGCGCGGCGGCGACGAAGAAGTCAGGTGCTCGCAGCGCTTCCACCGAGGGAACAGCGGGGAAGGCGGCCGTGAGCGATGAGAAACTGTTTCAGGTGATTATCTCCCCGCATGTCTCCGAGAAGAGCACGCGGTTGGCTGACAAGGATCGGCAGATGGTTTTTGAAGTTCGCCGTGACGCCAGCAAGCCGGTCATCAAGCTGGCGGTGGAGAAGATGTTCAATGTCCAGGTCGAGTCGGTGACGCTGACGAACGTCAAAGGTAAGCGCAAGCAGACGGGGCGCATGCCGGGTCGCCGGCAGGATTGGAAGAAGGCTTACGTGCGCCTGAAACCGGGCCAGGACATCAATTTCGTCGGACAGCAATAAGGATTATCAGGAATTCAGACAATGGCACTGGTCAAGATCAAACCGACGTCCCCGGGTTCCCGCGCTACGGTGCGGGTCAAGAGCCCCGGACTGCACAAAGGTGCGCCGCATGCCCCGTTGCTTGAAAAGAAGCGGCGTGGCAGCGGACGAAACAATTATGGCCGCGTCACCACCCGTCACCAGGGCGGTGGCCACAAACAGCACTACCGTATCATCGATTTCAAGCGCGACAAGGATAATGTTCCAGGGCGCATCGAACGTCTCGAGTACGATCCCAATCGTAGCGCCAATATTGCCCTGGTGCTGTATGCCGACGGCGAGCGCCGCTATATCATCGCCCCCAAGGGAGTGGAGGTCGGCGTGGAAATCCTGTCTGGTGCGGACGCCCCTATTAAACCGGGCAATTGCCTTCCGTTGCGAAATGTCCCGGTCGGCAGCACCGTGCATTGCGTCGAGCTCAAGCAGCGTGGCGGTGCCCAGCTCGCTCGTGCCGCCGGTTCCGGCATCCAGTTGGTCGCGCGCGAGGGCGATTACGCCCAGTTACGGCTGCGTTCGGGCGAAGTGCGCAAGGTGCATGTGGACTGTCGTGCCGTTATCGGCGAAGTCGGCAATGCCGAACACAGCCTGCGCAAGCTTGGCAAGGCTGGCGCGTCACGCTGGCGCGGCATCCGTCCGACCGTGCGCGGCACTGCCATGAACCCGGTGGATCATCCCCACGGGGGGGGCGAGGGCCGCACCAAGGGCGGTCGTCACCCGGTCAGCCCATGGGGTACGCCGACCAAGGGCTACAAGACGCGCGCGAACAAGCGCACCAATTCTATGATCATTCACCGGCGCAAGCTGAAAAAGGGGTTTTGATCCGTGCCACGTTCAGTCAGGAAAGGACCGTATGTCGATACGCACCTCGCCACCAAGGTGGACAAGGCGCGCATGGAAAGCAGCAAAAAGCCGATCAAGACTTGGTCGCGTCGCTCGACCATCACGCCGGATTTCGTGGGTCTCACGATCGCGGTGCACAACGGGCGCCAGCATGTGCCGCTGCTGATCACCGAAAACATGGTCGGCCACAAGCTCGGCGAGTTCGCCGCGACCCGCACTTTCAAAGCGCACTCGGGTAATCGCAAAGTGACGACGGAAGAGACGAAATAACGCCATGCAAGCGACCGCGATTCTCAAATATGTCCGGGTGTCCGCGCAAAAGGGACGTCTTGTAGCTGACCAAATACGCGGCCTGCCGGTGGCGCGCGCCTTGGAAGTGCTCCAGTTCAGCCCCAAGAAGGCGGCGGGACACGTGCGCAAGGTGTTGGAATCCGCCATCGCCAATGCCGAACACAACGAGGGGGCGGACGTGGATGAGCTCAAAGTGGCCACGATCCAGGTGGATGGTGGGCCGACGATGCGGCGTTTTCATTCTCGCGCCAAGGGGCGCGGCGTGCGTATCTTGAAGCGCACGAGCCACATTACCGTGATCGTGAGCGACGAGAAGAAAAAACCGACGCGCACAGCCAAGAAGGAGAAAAGCTGATGGGCCAGAAAGTCAATCCAATCGGATTCCGCATGGGGATCAGCCGTGACTGGACCGCCAAGTGGTATGCCGGCACCAAGACCTATACCCAGAACCTGCTCTCGGATATTGCACTGCGTGATTATCTAAAGGAAAGGCTCAAAAACGCCGCACTCAGCACAATCGTGATCGAGCGCCCGGCGCAGAGCATCAACATCACGGTGCATACGGCGCGACCCGGGATTGTCATCGGCAAGAAGGGCGAGGACATTGAAAAGCTGCGTCAGGAGCTGACCCGGCTTGCCGGCCGACCGGTGCAGTTGGCGGTGGAAGAGGTCCGACAGCCGGAACTGGATTCGCAATTGGTGGCCGAAAACATCGCCCAGCAGCTCGAGAAACGCATCATGTTCCGTCGCGCCATGAAGCGCGCCGTGACCAATGCCATGCGCCTGCGCGCGCTGGGCATCAAGATCATGGTCGCGGGGCGCCTGAACGGCGCAGAGATCGCGCGTACCGAATGGTATCGTGAGGGGCGTGTGCCACTGCACACGCTGCGCGCCGATATCGATTACGGTTTTGCCGAAGCCCATACAACCTATGGAAAAATCGGCGTGAAGGTCTGGATTTTCAAGGGTGAGGTCTTCGACCAGGACGCGCCGAAGAGCGAGGATGCCGAGGCCCAGAAGAAAGGGGCAATGGCCTGATTTAGGAATTGATCGTTATGCTGCAACCGAAACGGACGAAATATCGCAAACAGATGAAAGGCCGCAATCGCGGCTTGGCCCTGCGTGGCAATAAGGTCAGCTTCGGCGAGTACGGTCTGAAGGCCACCACGCGCGGTCGTCTGACCTCGCGTCAGATCGAAGCCGCGCGACGCGCGTTGACGCATTTCATCAAACGTGGCGGCCGCGTCTGGATCCGGGTGTTTCCGGACAAACCGGTTTCGAAGAAACCGCTGGAAGTCCGCATGGGCAGCGGCAAGGGCAACGTCGAGTATTGGGTGGCGCTAATCCAGCCGGGTGCTGTGTTGTATGAAATGGAAGGCATCAACGAGCAGGAGGCGCGCGCGGCGTTCAAGCTGGCCGCCGCCAAGCTCCCGGTCAGAACCGCGTTTGTGACCAGATCACTCTAGGCGGGACGACAATGAAAGCAAAAGATTTTAGAGAGATGGACGCGGCTGCGCGCCAGAAGGAGATGACCGATATGCTGCGCGAGCAATTCAATCTGCGTATGCAGAAGGCAACCGGGCAGTTGGCCAACACGGCAAACCTAACTAAGGTGCGGCGCAACATCGCGCGCCTGCGCACGGTCATGAATCAGAAGTCAGGATAAGGACATGAGCGAACAGACGAAAACCGCGCGCTCGGCCACGGGCCGTGTAATCAGCAACAAGATGAACAAGACGATTACCGTGCAGGTGGATCGCCGTATCCGGCATCCGCTGTACGGCAAGATCATCACGCGTCATTCCAAGCTGCACGCGCACGATGAAGGCAACGAGTGCAAGCAGGGCGATCTGGTGGTCATCGAGGAATGCCGCCCGCTTTCCAAGACCAAGGCCTGGCGCCTGGTGAAGGTGCTGGAGCGAGCCCGGGAAGTCTGAAAAGGGCCTGTTTTTTGGCTGAATTAAAGGCAAATGTTATAATCGCCCGTTTTTCTGGAATCGGGTGCGCAGTGTGGAGACAGGATAATGATTCAGATGCAGAGCCTGCTGATGGTGGCCGATAACAGCGGGGCTAAAACGGTGCAGTGCATCAAGGTGCTGGGGGGTTCCAAGCGCCGTTATGCCGGCATTGGTGACGTGATCAAGGTCAGCGTGAAGGAAGCGATTCCTCGCGGCAAAGTCAAAAAAGGTGATGTTTACGACGCCGTGATCGTGCGCACCCGCAAGGGCGTGCGTCGCACAGACGGGTCGGTGATTCGGTTCGACACCAATGCTGCGGTGTTGCTGGATAACAAGCGTGAGTTGATCGGGACCCGCATATTCGGCCCCGTGACACGTGAGCTGCGCAGCGAACAATTCATGAAGATTATCTCGCTCGCGCCAGAAGTGCTTTAAGGTAAAGATATGAAAAAGATTCGTAAGGGTGACAAGGTGGTAGTACTCGCGGGCCGCGACAAAGGCAAGCAGGGCACGGTGCTGCGTGTGCTCGACGACAGCCGCATACTGATTCAGAACGTCAACATGATCAAGCGTCACACCAAACCCAATCCCAACAAAGGGGTAACCGGCGGTATCATCGACCGGGAAGCGCCGATTCATGTCTCCAACGTCGCGTTGTTCAACCCGGGAACGGGCAAGGGCGAGCGCGTGGGTATGCGTCTGATGCAGGATGGCAGCAAAGTCAGGTTTTTCAGGAAAAGCGGCGAAGTCGCCGATGTGAAATAGGGTTAAGCGCCATGACAAGACTTCAGGAACATTATCAGAAAAGCGTGAAGCCCGCGTTGCAGGCCAAGTTCGGTTATAAGAACGTGATGCAGGTCCCGCGAATCACCAAGATCACCCTCAACATGGGGGTCGGTGAGGCCATGGCCGACAAGAAAGTGATCGACCATGCCGCCAGCGACATGATGCTGATCAGCGGCCAGAAGCCGCAGATCACGCGCGCGCGCAAGTCGATCGCCAATTTCAAGGTGCGCGAGAACTGGCCGGTGGGCTGCAAGGTGACGCTTCGCGGTGCGCGCATGTATGAATTTCTGGATCGCCTCATCAGTGTCGCGATTCCACGCATTCGCGATTTCCGCGGACTGCCGTCACGATCATTCGACGGGCGCGGCAACTATTCGCTCGGCATCAAGGAACAGATTATTTTCCCCGAGATCGACTTCGACAAGGTCGACGCGATCCGGGGATTGGATATCACCATTGCCACCAACGCCAAGACGGACGCCGAAGCGCGGGAGCTCCTGGTGGCATTTAATTTTCCACTGCGCAGCTGAGGATTTCCGATGGCCAAACAAAGCATGATTAACCGTGACCAGCGCCGTGGCGTGCTTGTTGCCAAGTACGCTGCCCGGCGCGCCGAGCTGCGTGCCAAGGTCAAGAACGTGAAGTTGTCCGAAGAGGAACGCCACATGGCCATGGTGGCGCTGCAGAAATTACCACGCGACTCGAGCTACATCCGTCGCCGTAATCGCTGCAGCCTAACCGGTCGTCCACGCGGTTACTACCGCAAGTTTGGCCTCTCACGCAGCAAGCTGCGCGAGATCATGATGCGCGGTGAAGTGCCGGGCGTGGTCAAGGCGAGCTGGTAAGAGGAACTGAATTTATGATGACCGATCCGATTGCCGATCTGCTGACCCGTATCCGCAACGGCCAACAGGCCGAAAAGGTGAGCGTGCGCATTCCCGCTTCCCGTCTCAAGTTGGCAGTGGCCAAGGTGTTGCAGGACGAGGGTTATATCGAGGCCTGCCGAGAAGTGACCGAGGACGGCCGGCCATTGCTCGAGATCGCCCTGAAATATCACGACGGTCAGCCGGTGATCGAGCGCCTGGAGCGCGCCAGTCGACCCGGACTGCGACGTTACGCGGGCAAGCAGCGCCTTCCGCGCGTGGACGGTGGCATGGGGGTCGCAATCGTCTCGACCTCCCAGGGCATCATGTCCGACCGCGCCGCCCGCCAGGCAGGCCTCGGCGGTGAAATATTGTGCATCGTTTCCTGAGAGCATGAACCATGTCGCGTATTGCTAATTATCCGGTGACTGTCCCAAGCGGCGTGCAGGTGGCGCTCGCGGGCGCCAAAGTCAGTGTGAAAGGACCCAAGGGGACCCTGGAACACGAGGCGCACCCACTGGTGAAAGTGATCCAGGAAGGCAGCCAGTTGAAGTTCAAGCGCACGAACGATTCGACGCTGGCGCGCGCTGTTTCCGGCACCACACGGGCGCTGGTGAACAACATGGTCAACGGGGTGACCCGAGGCTTCGAGAAGAAGCTCACTATTATCGGTGTCGGCTACCGCGTTGCAGTACAGGGCAAGAAACTAAACCTGACGCTCGGGTATTCACATCCGATCGTGTACGACATCCCCAACGGGATCACGATCGAGGCGCAGGACCAGACCAATCTGTTGGTCAAGGGTGCCGACAAACAGCTCGTGGGCCAGGTGGCAGCAGAGATTCGCGCCTTCCGTTCACCGGAGCCGTACAAGGGCAAAGGCGTGCGCTATGTCGATGAAACCATCGTGAGGAAGGAAGCCAAGAAGAAGTAGTCGAGCAACCGAGGAATATGAAAAAAGAGATCAATCCACGTCATCGCCGGGCGCTGCGCATCCGCCGCAAAATCGTTGGCCTGCAAGCCGAGCGCCTGTGCGTGCATCGCACGCCGCGTCATATCTATGCGCAAATCATCGACAAGACGGGCGAGAAGGTGCTGGCCGCCGCCTCCACGGTCGAGGCGGATGTGCGCAGTCAGATCAAGCATGGCGGCAATGTCGAGGCGGCCAAGCTGATCGGCAAACGCATTGCCGAGAAGGCAAAAACGGTGGGTATCACGCGCGTGGCGTTTGACCGCTCCGGCTTTAAGTACCACGGGCGTTTGAAGGCGCTGGCCGACGCTGCGCGCGAAAACGGTTTAGAATTCTGAGGACGACACATTGGCAGCTTTCAAAGATTCTGAAGCACGAGGCGACAACCTCCAGGAAAAACTCATCAGCGTTCGACGCGTGGCCAAGGTCGTCAAAGGCGGTCGCATTTTCGGCTTCTCGGCTCTCACCGTGGTCGGCGACGGCGCCGGTCGCATTGGGATTGGCCGCGGCAAGGCACGCGAAGTCCCGGCGGCAGTCACCAAGGCCATGGAAAACGCACGCCGCAACATGCTGAAGGTTCAGCTTAAAGGCCCCACCTTGCATCACGCGGTCACCGCCGCGCACGGCGCTTCCAAGGTCGTGATCAAGCCGGCCTCGGTGGGCACGGGCATCATTGCAGGCGGCGCCATGCGTGCTGTGTTCGAGGTCGTGGGGGTGCAGGACGTGCTGGCCAAGTGTCTTGGTTCGCGCAACCCGGTGAACATGGTTCGCGCCACCATCAAGGGGCTGCGCGCGATGCATAGTCCGGAATCGGTCGCCCGCAAGCGCGGCAAGCGCGTGGAAGAGATTCTTGGTTAAGGAACAAATCATGACAGCCAATCCGAAAACCGGCAAGAAGTTGCGCGTGACCCTGCTGAAAAGCCCGTACGGCACCGGCAAGAGCCACATGGCCACGGTGCGCGGTCTTGGACTGCGTCGGCGGCATCACACGGTCGAGCTGGAGGACACTTCCGCCGTCCGCGGAATGATCAACAAGGTCGCCTATATGGTGAAGTGCGAGGAAATTTGACGATGCTACTGAATTCATTGAAGCCGGGTCGCGGCGCCAAGACCTCCCCTAAGCGATTGGGACGTGGCGGCGGTTCGGGCCTCGGCAAGACCTGTGGCAAGGGACACAAGGGCCAGACGGCGCGTGCCGGGGGTTATCACAAGGTCGGCTTTGAAGGCGGCCAGATGCCAATCCAGCGGCGCCTGCCCAAGCGCGGTTTCCGTTCACACATGAAAGCCCTGACGGCGGAAGTGCGTTTGCAAGAGCTTGGAAAAATCGAGGATGCTGTCATCGATCTTGCCGCACTCAAGAGAGCTAACATTGTTCCCGCTGAAGCGGAGCAGGCGAAAGTTTATTTGTCCGGCACGTTGGAAAAGCCGGTGACGTTACGTGGAATCCGCTTGACCAAGGGCGCGCGTGATGCCGTGGCCAAGGCTGGCGGAAAAATTGAGGACTGATGAGTAGCCCGACTGGCAGCTTCGGCGGTCTCGCGGGCCTCGGCAAGCTCACGGATCTGCGGCAACGGATCTTCTTCGTCCTGGGGGCATTGATTATTTACCGCATCGGGACCTACATCCCGGTGCCGGGCATCAACCCCGTGGCCCTGGCCCAGATGTTCGAAGGCACGCAAAGCTCGATCGTCGGATTATTCAATATGTTCTCCGGCGGGGCCCTGGAGCGGTTCTCGTTGTTTGCCCTCGGGATCATGCCGTACATCTCGGCCTCGATCATCATGCAGCTGATGTCGTCGACGATACCGGCGCTGGAACAACTGAAGAAGGAAGGTGAAAGCGGTCGTCGCAAGATCACCCAGTACACCCGTTACGGCACGGTGGTGCTGGCGACTTTTCAGGCGTTTGGTATCGCCATCGCCCTGGAGAGCCAGACATCGGCGGGTATGCCGGTGGTGGTAGCCCCGGGATTCGGTTTCAAGATGATTACGGTGATCTCGTTGGTGACCGGGACGATGTTTTTGATGTGGCTCGGCGAACAGATCACCGAGCGTGGAATCGGCAACGGCATCTCGATCCTGATCTTCGCAGGCATCGTGGCAGGATTGCCCGGAGCCATTGCGCATACGCTGGAACTGGCGAGTCGCGGCACGTTCAATCCGTTGTTCGTGTTAACGTTGTTTGCCATTGCGCTGGCGGTAACCGCCTTCGTGGTGTTTGTGGAGCGCGGCCAGCGGCGCATCACGGTGAATTACGCCAAGCGTCAGCAGGGGCGCCGGATGATGGCGGGGCAGACCAGCCATCTGCCGCTCAAGGTCAACATGGCGGGCGTGATTCCACCGATCTTCGCCTCGAGCATTATCCTGCTCCCGGCCACGGTCGTGAGCTGGTTTGGTCAGGCAGAGGGCATGGAATGGCTGCGCAACATTGCCACGACCCTGTCGCCCGGCCAGCCGATATACGTGATTTTGTACGCTTCGGCGATCGTGTTTTTCTGTTTCTTTTACACCGCCCTGGTGTTCAACCCCAAGGAGACGGCGGAGAACCTGAAAAAGTCCGGGGCGTTCATCCCAGGGATACGTCCGGGTGAACAGACGGCCGGTTATATCGATGGGGTGATGTCGCGGCTAACCCTGGCTGGCGCGGCGTACGTGACACTGGTTTGCCTGCTGCCGGAGTTCATGATCGTGAAGTGGAACGTGCCATTTTATTTCGGGGGCACTTCCTTGCTGATCGTGGTGGTGGTGTGCATGGATTTCATGGCCCAGGTGCAGGCCCGGTTGATGTCGCACCAGTATGAGAGCCTGCTGAAGAAGGCGAATCTGACCGGCGGGATGGGTATCCCGCGTTAGCAGGCATTTTGGCTGTATCAGGAGAAAAGCGATGAAAGTAAGGGCGTCCGTCAAGAAAATGTGCCGTAACTGCAAGATTGTGCGGCGCAAACGCGTAGTGCGCGTAATTTGTTCCGATCCGACCCACAAGCAGCGGCAGGGCTAGAAACTCTGCAAAAAGGTTGATTTTTCCTCAATAAATCAGTAACCTTGCGCGTTTTCTCGCAGGGGCAGGCAGCAGGAGACAGGCTCAAGATGGCCCGAATTGCAGGCATCAATTTACCGAACCAGAAGCATGTCTGGATCGCGCTGACGTCGATTTACGGCATCGGCCACACCCGCGCGCGTGATATATGCACCGCCTCGGGTGTTTCGACGTCCACCAAGGTGAAGGATCTGACCGACGCGGAGGTCGACAAAATTCGGCTTGCGGTCGCGAAAGTGACGGTCGAGGGCGATCTGCGCCGGACCATGTCGATGAGTATCAAGCGTCTCATGGACCTCGGCACTTACCGCGGCATGCGTCACCGTCGGGGGCTGCCGGTACGGGGTCAACGCACCAAAACCAACGCCCGCACCCGTAAAGGACCGCGTAAAAGCGTAATCCGCGGCACGGGCAAGCCAACCAACGAATAATTCCAGACAAGACTCATGGCCAACAATCAAACCGCCGCCCCCGAAACTGCCGCCGCACCGGCCAAGGCCAAGAAGCGCGTGAAGAAAAGCGTGGCTGAAGGGATCGCCCATATCCACGCTTCGTTCAACAACACCATCATTTCCATCACCGACCGCCAGGGCAACGTGCTGTCGTGGTCAACCTGCGGCAATACGGGTTTCAAGGGTTCGCGCAAGAGTACGCCGTTCGCCGCCCAGGTATCGGCCGACAAAGCAGGGCGTGCGGCGCAAGAGTACGGAGTGCGCTCACTCGAAGTGCGCGTGAAGGGACCGGGCCCCGGTCGCGAATCTGCCGTGCGCGCACTGCATGCACTGGGATTCGAAATCGCCAACATCATCGACGTAACGGCGATGCCCCATAACGGTTGTCGCCCGGCCAAGCGGCGGCGAGTGTAAATTCATAACGGAGAGATCTATCCAGTGGCACGTTACAACGATTCCAAATGCCGTCTCTGCCGACGCGAAGGCGGCAAGCTGTTCCTGAAAGGCGAAAAATGTTTCACCGAGAAATGCCCGGTCGAGAAACGGGCCTATGCTCCCGGCCAGCACGGCCAGCAGCGCAGCCGCCTGTCCGACTACGGCCGGCAGTTGCGCGAGAAGCAGAAGCTGCGCCGTATCTACGGGATTCTCGAGCGCCAGTTCGAGAATTATTACAAGGAAGCCGCGCGTCACAAGGGCTCAACCGGCGAGGACCTGCTGAAAATGCTCGAGTCCCGTTTGGACAACGTCGTTTTCCGTATGGGGTTCGGCGTTTCACGGTCCGAGGCGAGACAGTTGGTACGCCACAATGCCGTACGCGTGAACGGCCGGCGCGTCAACATCCCGTCATACCTGGTACGGCCGAACGATTTGATCGAAATCGCCACGTCGGCGCAGGAACAGTTGCGCATTAAGGCTGCGCTCGAAGCCGCCGGTCAGCGCGGCATACCGGAGTGGCTGGACGTAGACGTGAAGGCCATGAAGGGCACGTTTAAGAGCGTGCCGGAACGCACAGACTTGCCATCGGATATCAACGAAAGTCTCGTCGTGGCGCTTTATTCAAAGTAACGTAATCCGTATCTTTTACTGAGGACACTCTCATGCAGAGTTCTGCAACTGAATTCCTGAAGCCTCGTCTGGTGGATGTGCAGACGCTGACCCCCAAGCATGCGAAAATCACGCTCGAGCCGCTCGAACGCGGTTTCGGCTACACACTCGGCAATGCACTCCGGCGTATTCTGCTGTCTTCCATGCCGGGCAGTGCCATTACCGAGGTGAAGATCGAAGGGGTACTACACGAATATTCCACCATCGAAGGCGTGCAAGAAGACGTGATTGAAATCCTGCTCAACCTCAAGACGGTGGCCCTGCGCATGCACGGTCGCGAGGAAGTCACGCTGACACTTGCCAAGAAGGGGCCCGGTATCGTCACGGCCGGTGACATCCAGCTGGAACACGACGTCGAAGTCGTGGATCCGAAGCACGTGATCGCCACCCTGACCAAGGACGGTGTGCTGAACATGGAGCTCAAGGTCAATCGCGGTCGCGGCTACGAGCCGGTCACAGTGCGCACGGCTGGAACCGAGTCCCGTTCCATCGGCGTCATGCAGTTGGATGCCTCCTACAGCCCAATCCGCCGGGTGGCTTACACGGTAGATAATGCTCGTGTGGAACAACGAACTGACCTCGACAAGCTGATTCTCGACATCGAGACCAATGGGGCCATTAATCCGGAAGAAGCGGTACGTCGCGCGGCCAATATTCTTCAGGACCAGATTTCAATATTCGTCGATTTGAAGAGCCCCGAAACCAAAGTTGAAGAAAGGCGCGAACCCGAGATGGACCCGCTGCTGCTGCGACCGGTGGACGACCTGGAGCTCACCGTGCGGTCGGCAAACTGCCTCAAGGCCGAGAATATCTTTTACATTGGCGATCTCATTCAGCGGTCCGAATTTGAATTACTCAAGACTCCCAATCTCGGCAAGAAATCCCTCACCGAAATCAAAGACGTTCTGGCTCAGCACGGCCTGTCGCTCGGCATGAAACTCGAAAATTGGCCGCCGGCGTCCCTCAAGGACAGGGAAACAACACCCGAGATGGGCTCCGCTACCTAAGCTAGCTTCAAGGGACTAATCATGCGTCATCAGAAAAGCGGTCGTAAACTCAACCGCACCAGCAGTCACCGTGAAGCGATGTTCCGTAACATGGCGGTGTCCTTGTTGCGCCACGAGCAACTGATGACCACCTTGCCCAAGGCGAAAGAGTTGCGGCGTGTCGCCGAACCGTTGATCACGTTAGGAAAACAAGCCACGCTCGCCAACCGCCGACTGGCCTATTCCCGCCTGCGCGACCGAGACATCGTGGGAAAACTGTTTGATGACCTGGGTGTGCGCTTCAAAGACCGCGCAGGCGGCTATTTGCGCATTCTCAAGACGGGTTATCGCCCTGGTGATGCGGCGCCCATGGCGCTGGTACAGCTGACCGAGATGCGCGCCGCCGAGGGCGCGGACACGCAACCGTCTGCCAAGGCTGACGCGGCCCCGGAAGTTGAAGCGAAAAAGATTAAAGCCAAAAATGCCAAGGCGGCCAAGGGCAAGGCCAAGAAAAGCGCGCCCAAGAAGAAAGCCTCGAAGACCAAGTCGAAAACCAAATCATCCGACTGATTCCCCTGGTTAGGACTGAATATAAGCCGGGGTATCCCCGGCTTTTTATTATGTGCTGCTTCTCGCCCTGCCGGCCTACAGGTTGGCTGGGATCGACAAAATACGGCAAATGACCCGTAAGCGTATTGCCCCCTCACCATAACTGTTTATTTTCAAAGACAAAAAAACAATCCGTATCTGGTATGTGGTTTGCACGCCTATACGTTTGGAGCTGGAATTTCCATTCAAGCGCGCAGGGATATATATCCATGGCTATCGCAAAAAAGAAAATCAGTACTCTGGATCTCAAGCCAGGCATGTATGTCTCGCAGCTGGACCGTCCGTGGCGCGAAGCAGAAGTGCTTTTCCAGGGTTTTTACGTCAACTCCCTGGAGCAGATCGAAGAGCTGCGGAACAAATTCCGGTTTGTCTATGTGGATACCTGGCGCGATATCCCCCCGGGTAAAACCAAACTCGCCATCAAGGAAGACACCCTGGATGAAGAGTTAAGAAATCTCTGTGGCCATCCCAAGCGCGACAACGTATACAAAGATTCAACGAGCGTCGAAGAAGAACTTGTCATCGCGCAAGAGGTGCACAAGCAAGCCACGATCACCGTAGGCGAGATGATGCGGAACTTGCAGATGGGACAAACGCTCAAGCTCGCCATGATCCATGACGTCGTCACCGGCCTGATGGAAAGCATTCTGCGCAATCCCGACGCATTTTCGTGGTTGATGCACTTGAAGAAAAAAGATACCTACAGCTATACCCATTCCATCGACACATGCGCCCTCGCCGTCACGTTCGGACGTCACCTCGGATTGCCGCATGAAAGCCTCATCAGTCTCGGCACCGGTGCGCTGCTGTTCGACGTGGGCAAAGTGAAGTTGCCCGAGGGCTTATTGAACAAGCCCGGGCGGTTGTCACCGGAAGAGTTTCAGATCATGAAGAAGCATGTGGACTACGGCGTTGATATCGTCGGCACCATCAAAGGTAGTGGCATGGAGATGGTTGACATGGTCAGGGCCCACCATGAGCGATTTGACGGCAGCGGTTATCCGCTCGGCACAAGGGGATCTGACATCCCCCTGTTTGGCCGTATGGCAGGCATCCTGGATTGGTATGACGCCATCACCAGCAATCGTTCCTACCAGCAGGCGATTTCCCCTCACCAAGCGCTGCGAGTCCTGTATAACGCACGTGACAAGGCGTTCCAGGAGGAACTGGTGGAGCAGTTCATCCAGTGCCTCGGCGTATACCCGACCGGCAGCCTGGTGGAAATGATTAGCGGCGAGGTGGGTATCGTCATTGCACAGAACCGCGTGCGGAGATTACGTCCGAAGATCATGCTGATCTTGAACCATAACAAGGTGGCCCTGGAAAATTTCGAAATCGTTGACTTAGACCGGGAGTTGCCTGGAAAGAACCTTGAAATTGCCAAAGTACTACCTCCCGGCGCTTATGGGATTAATCCGAAAGAATACTATCTCGGGGAATAAGATGGATTACAAATATTGTCTTGATTCCTGCCGCAGTCATGCACCGCCCGCAGATGCCAGAATACTCGGTGTGCGGGCAGGAGCCACATATGAACTATTCCATGCATAAACAAGAACGTTCGATTTTTGTGGGCGAGCTGCAGCAGCACGTGGACCAGAGTCGTCGAGGCGGATCACTGCTGGGTGTATTGCTGATACATCTGCATCGCATTGTTGAACTCAACACCTCGTTTGGCTATCAAGCAGGTGATCGCCTGATTGCCACTGTACGTGATCGCATCGCGAAAATACTGCGCCCGCACGACAGTATTCATCGCATCGGTGATCACGATTTCGCACTGGTTTTGCCGTCACCCAAGAACGTGGGACATGCAAAACTGGCAGCCAACCGGATCGTGGATATCCTCGAAGAACCGTTTGAAATCGATGACAATTCCATCAAGGCACAGGCCGCCATAGGGATTTCCCTGTTTCCTGAGCACGCCCAGGATGCCGATGCGCTGCTGAGATTGGCGGACATCGCCTTGACGAACGCGATCAAGTCAAATAGTCCTATCATACTTTGTGCGGATGTGCGCGATAAAGACGCGGTTTCTTCTTTCATCATAGAGAGCGAGTTACGCCACGCGCTAATGAGCGATGAATTCGTTCTTTATTATCAGCCCAAAATCAATCTGGCCACTCGCCAAGTTTGCGGGGCCGAAGCCCTGTCGCGCTGGAGAAATCCTGCCCGGGGGTTCGTCCCACCGGACGTTTTTATTCCGGTGGCCGAGCAGACGAATCTGATGTTGCCTTTCACGCTCTGGTCACTAAACCTGGCGTCCCGGCAATTCGGCGAGTTCCACCGGCTTCACAAGCATTTTTCCGTGGCCGTGAACTTGTCGGCCACGGTCCTGTACGATGCCGATGTGGTGGATTTGATCCATCGCACCATCAAAATCTGGGGCATCCCGCCGGAGCAGCTGATATTGGAAGTGACGGAAAGCGCCATGATGGTGGACCCGAAAACCAGCCTGGAGACGCTGAGGCGATTTCACGATCTCGGCGTGAAGCTAGCCATCGACGACTTCGGGACCGGGTATTCATCGCTCGCCTATGTCAAGAAACTGCCGGTGGACGAGCTGAAAATTGACAAGTCTTTCGTCTTGAACATGGACAAAGATAAGGGCGATGCCATGATCGTACGCACCGTCATCGACATGGCACATAATTTTGAAATCGCCGTCACGGCCGAGGGTGTCGAGAGCCAGCCGATCCTCGAGCAATTGGGTGAGTTGGGTTGTGATTGCGCTCAGGGATTCCACATGGCCAAGCCGATGCCGGCCACGGACCTGATCAGATGGCTGCAGGAGTCGCCGTGGTCGTTGCATACCGGTACCCAGGCCATGGCCGGTTGATCCTGAAGGAAACGGTTTCTCCAGTTATTTCTCGCTAAGGCGTTCGCTTGACGCTGAGTTAACTCTAGACGCACGCCGCCCGGCACAATGAAAACTGCTAGTATTGCACCCGTGATCGTTCTGTTTACCGATTTCGGCCTTTCCGATCCTTATGTCGGTCAACTGCACGCCGTATTTGCGCACGAGGCGCCGGGTGTGGCGGTTATCGATCTATTTCATTCGGTCCCTCCCTTTAATATCCGGGCCGGGGCCTATCTGTTATCGGCCTATTCTCGTGATTTTCCACCGGAAACGGTATTTGTCTGTGTGGTGGATCCGGGCGTAGGTAGCGCCCGCCGTCCGATTATGTTCCGGGCGGACAAACGCTGGTATGTCGGCCCGGACAATGGTTTATTTGAGGTGGTGAAGCTCCATGCCCGCGAACATCAATGCCACGTGATCCGCTGGCGTCCGGCGAAATTGTCGGCGAGTTTCCATGGGCGTGACCTGTTTGCGCCGATCGCCGCACAACTCGTGCGTGGCGAGGTGCCGGAAGCCGACCCCGCCCAATTGACAACTCCGCCCGGTGCGTCCTGGCCGGAGGATCTGGCCGAGATAATCCATATAGATCATTACGGTAACGCGATTACCGGATTACGCGCGAAATCTGTTACCGCGACCCAGGAAATTTGGGCGGGTGGAGAAGTGATAAAATACGCGCGGGTTTTTTCGGAGGTGCCCCCAGGCCGGGTCTTCTGGTACGAGAATGCTAACGGGCTTGTCGAGATCGCCATCCATGGCGATAGTGCGGCGGTGCGATTCGGCTTCAAGCCCGGTGACCCGGTCACGTTGTCCCATCCATGAATTTCTCATGAAGGAATGGAGCCTACAGAAGCGAGTGCTGTTTCTGGCACTCGCCCCGCTCACGGTGGCCGTGCTGCTGTTGTCGCTGCACTTCACCAACGCCCGCATCCAGGATCTGGAGAATGCCCTGCGCAACCGCGGCCAGACCATCGCCACGCAGCTTGCCGCGATCAGTGAGGACGCGTTTCAGTCCGGTAACCGTCAGGTCCTCGCCCGGTTCGTGCAATCGACCCTGCAGGAAAAAAACGTGCTCTCGGTTACCGTCACCGATATGAAGGGAAAGGTCCTGGCACATGCTTCCGAGACCACCGATAAAAGCAAGCCCCCGCCTTTGACCAAGAGTTCGCGTTACAAGCTTCTGGCGCCGGTTTATTACAGCGAGGGCGCCAAAGGGGTTTCAAAAGAACAGGCCGGTTGGGTGAGCGTTCAGCTGTCCAGCGCGGCACTGCAAACAGAGCAGAACAAAATAATGTATCAGAGCCTGCTTATCGTTTTCCTGGGGCTCGTGGTGACCATCGTGTTCGCCTTGCGCATGGCGCGGGGTGTGACACGTCCAGTGCTTTCTTTGACGCGGGCGGTGGACGAGATTAAAAACGGCGCGCTCGATTACCGAGTATCAACCCAATCGGGTGGCGAGGTGGGACGGCTGGAGGATGGCATCAATGCCATGGCAGCGGCCTTGCAGGAAGCACGTGAACGGGAGAAGAAGCTCGCCGAGGACGCGTTGTTTCTCGAAAAGGTGCGTGCCCAGGTGACGCTCGAGTCCATCGGCGACGGCGTCATCACCACCGATGCCACCGGACGCATCGTGTACATGAATCCGGTGGCGGAACAGTTCACTGAATGGAAGGGTGAAGATGCGCACGGGAAACCGTTGAGCGAAGTCTTCAAGATTTTTGACGAGGAATCCAACCGTCTCGAGGAATACCCGATTCATTACTGTCTCCAGGAAGGTCGTACCATCCGCCACGACAGCCATCACCTGCTGATGAGCCAAGAGGGCGGCAAGATCGAGATACAGGATTCGGCCGCGCCAATCCGAGACCGGGATGGGGCGATTCTGGGCGCGGTGGTGGTGTTCCATGACGTGACAGAAATCCAGAGCATGGCGCGACACATGGCCTTTCTCGCCTCGCGCGATCCGCTCACGGGGCTCCTCAACCGGCGAGAATTCGAATCGCGCCTGCAGCATGTGTTGAACAGTGCGCGCGCTGGCGAGCGCACACACGCGCTGCTTTACCTCGATCTTGATCAGTTCAAGATCGTGAACGACACCTGCGGACATGTCGCGGGGGATGAGTTGCTCAAGCAGCTGGCGAACCACCTGCAGAAGGAAATACGTGCAAGCGACATGCTGGCGCGCCTCGGGGGCGATGAGTTCGGTGTTATCCTCGAGGACTGTTCGATCGACAAGGCTGAGCAGATCGCTGATCTGCTGCGTCAGTCCGTCAAAGATTTCCGCTTCATGTGGGATAAAAGGGCGTTCGAAATCGGCGTATCCATCGGCTTGGTCCCAATTAGGCGCGACAGCGGCGGTTTGACTGAAGTTCTGAGCGCCGCCGATTCGGCCTGTTACATCGCCAAGGACCGTGGACGTAATCGCTTGCACATCTACCAGCCGGACGACCAGGCGTTTGCCGAGCGCCGTGGCGAAATGCAATGGGTGCACCGACTACGCGAGGGACTGGAAAACAACAGCTTTGATCTATATTGCCAGGCCATCGTGCCACTGCGGGACGGCATTAAACATCCCGGGACTTTTCACGAAATCCTGGTACGTGTTCAGGACGAGGACCTTGTGCTGCCGGCGGCCTTCATCCCAGCGGCCGAGCGTTACCACTTGATGCCGTCTATTGATCGCTGGGTGATCCGCACGGTTTTCCCGATGCTGGAGAAATACCAGTCGCAGATTGGCAGGCAAGAGAAGGACGGAGGGGCACTGTTTGCCATCAATCTTTCCGGCCAATCTCTGGGGGATGAACAGTTCCTGGATTTTGTCATGCAGCAGTTCGTACAGCACCGGGTCGATCCTCAGACCATCTGTTTCGAGATCACCGAGACTGCCGCTATCGCTAACCTGACCCGTGCGCGTGATTTCATCGCGCGCTTCAAGCACTTGGGCTGCCGTTTCGCACTTGACGATTTTGGTTCGGGGCTTTCTTCGTTTGGCTATCTCAAGAGCTTGAGCGTGGATTATCTGAAGATTGCCGGTGATTTCATCGAAGGCATGCTCGAGGACCCCCTGCATCGGGCTATGGTGGAAGCCATCAACCAGGTCGGTCACGTCATGGGGCTCATCACGATCGCCGAATCGGTGGAAAGTCCGCTATTGATTGACAAGTTGTGCGAGATAGGTGTCGACCACGCACAGGGCCATGGCATTGATTCGCCGAAGCCACTCCACCAAGTCCTGCAGTTGCCAGAGCAGGAATGGAATTCGGTGCGTACGCACGCTGGAAGGACGGGCGGTTGATCTAACTGGCGCGCTGCCGACGCGCCTCCGTTCGCGCGAGCACGTGTTTCAGGAATTCTCCGGTATGAGAGTCTGGCAGCATGGCGACTTCCTCGGGAGTCCCGATGGCCAGGATCCTTCCACCGCCATCACCGCCTTCGGGGCCAAGATCGATGATCCAGTCCGCCGTCTTGATCACGTCAAGGTTGTGCTCAATCACCACTACCGTATTGCCGTGATCGCGCAGGCGGTTCAGCACCGCCAAGAGCTGCTGAATGTCGTGGAAATGCAGCCCAGTGGTGGGTTCATCCAGAATATATAAAGTCCGTCCGGTATCGCGCTTGGAAAGTTCTCGCGCCAGCTTGATGCGCTGGGCCTCGCCCCCGGACAGGGTGGTGGCGCTTTGTCCCAGCGTAATGTAGGACAGGCCAACATCGAGCAATGTGCGGAGCTTGTTGCTCACAGGCGGGATGGCGCTGAAAAACTCCGCCGCCGTCTCCACAGTCATGCCCAGCACCTCGTCGATTGTCTTGTCCTTGTAGCGAATATCGAGCGTCTCGCGGTTGTAACGCTTTCCGTGACACACGTCACAAGGCACGTAAATGTCCGGCAGAAAATGCATTTCCACTTTGATCAGCCCGTCGCCCTGGCAGGCCTCGCAGCGACCGCCGCGGACATTGAATGAAAACCGGCCGGGGGCGTAGCCGCGTTCGCGTGCCATGGGAGTAGCGGCGAACAGCTCGCGGATGGGCGTGAACAACCCGGTGTAGGTTGCGGGGTTGGAACGCGGGGTGCGTCCAATGGGCGACTGGTCGATGTCCACGACCTTGTCGAACTGTTCAAGGCCCTCGATGGAACCACAGGGAGCGGGCTCGAGCGCGGAGCCATAGAGATGCTTGGCGACAGAGGCATACAGCGTGTCGTTGATGAGCGTGGACTTGCCGGAGCCGGAGACGCCAGTCACGCAAGTGAGGAGCCCTACCGGAATCGACGCCTCGATATTTTTCAGGTTGTTGCCCGTGGCGCCGCGTATCACGAGTTGGTGCGTGGAATCGGGTGGCGTGCGTGTGGCCGGTACGGCGATTTTACGCTCACCACGCAGATAGGCGCCGGTAATTGACGCCGGATGCCGGATGATGTCTTCCGGCGTTCCCCGGGCTACCACTTCGCCGCCGTGGACACCCGCGCCCGGTCCGATGTCGAGCACAAAATCCGCAGCGCGGATAGCCTCTTCATCGTGCTCCACGACGATCACGGTATTTCCCAGATCGCGCAAATGCCGCAGGGTGTCGAGCAGGCGCGCATTATCGCGCTGATGGAGTCCGATCGACGGTTCGTCCAGCACGTACAGGACGCCGACCAACCCGGCGCCGATCTGGGAGGCCAGCCGTATGCGCTGCGCCTCGCCGCCGGAAAGCGTCTCGGCCGAGCGCGCGAGCGTCAGGTAATCTAGCCCGACGCTCACCAGGAATCCCAGGCGACTGGAGACCTCCTTGACGATCTTGGAAGCAATCTCACCACGGCTTCCCGACAAGCGAAGTCCCTGGAAGAAAACAAGCGCCGTGGCCACGGGCAGCCGAGTGATTTCGTGCAGCGCTTTTCCTTCCACAAACACGTGCCGCGCCTCGCGTTTCAGACGTGATCCTTCGCAGGTTTCACAGGGCTGCTGGCTGAGATATTTCGCCAGTTCCTCGCGCACCGCATTGGATTCGGATTCACGATAGCGACGTTCGAAGTTGGGGATGACGCCTTCGAAGGCATGTTTGCGCTTGGCACGCCGACCCTGGTCGCCAAAATAGGTAAAGGCAATCATTTCATCCCCGCTGCCATGCAGGATGACTTCCCTCACTTTTTTCGGCAGCTCCTCGAACGGCGTGTCGAGATGGAAGCGGTAATGTTTTGCCAGCGATTCCAGCATGTGGAAGTAAAAAGCATTGCGTTGATCCCAGCCGCGAATGGCGCCGGCCGGCAACGACAGCGTGGCATCGCTCACCACGCGCGTGGGATCGAAGAATTGGCGCATCCCGAGACCGTCGCAATCCGGACAGGCACCGGCCGGGTTGTTGAAGGAAAACAACCTTGGCTCAAGCTCGGCCAAGCTGTATCCACAGTGCGGGCAGGCGTAGCGTGCCGAGAAGACAATTTCCTGCGTACCGCTCCCGGCCTCGTCCAGCACGACCACCCGCACAAGGCCCTCACCAAGGTTAGCCGCAGTTTCGAAGGACTCCGCCAAGCGTTGCTCCTGTCCTTTTCGCACCACGACGCGGTCCACCACCACCTCGATGGTGTGCTTGAAATTCTTTTTCAGCGCCGGCGCTTCGTCCAGCGAGGTGACCACGCCATCGATACGTGCCCGGATATAGCCCTGCGCGCGCAGCCGTTCCAGGATATGCAGGTGTTCGCCCTTGCGCCCCTCGATCAGCGGTGCGACCAACATGAGCTTGGTGTCCTCGGGCAACGACATGACATGGTCGACCATCTGGCTCACGGTCTGGGCCGAGAGCGTGACCCCGTGTTCCGGACAGCACGGTTCTCCCACGCGCGCGTAGAGCAGGCGCAGGTAGTCGTAAATTTCCGTGACCGTGCCCACGGTAGAGCGTGGATTGTGCGAGGTGGACTTCTGTTCAATGGAGATCGCCGGGCTCAAGCCCTCGATCAGGTCCACGTCCGGTTTTTCCATCAGCGCCAGGAACTGGCGCGCGTAGGCCGACAGCGACTCGACGTAGCGGCGCTGTCCTTCGGCATACAGCGTGTCGAAGGCGAGCGACGACTTGCCGGAACCGGATAGTCCCGTGACCACGATGAGTTTGTCGCGTGGCAGGTCGACGTCGATATTTTTGAGATTGTGCGTGCGTGCGCCGCGAATACGGATGGTTTCCATTACGGCCGTTTCATCTCCCGGCCGTTGCCTCGACGTAACGGCCGGTAAGTTGGGTTTAAAGGGCAATCAAAGGGCTATCTGTTATTGCAGCGGCAGAGATCCATCTAAAAAGCAGATCCCAATAAACAGAATGGGGCCCTTAGCATAAGCTGTCTTGCCGCCGCAATAACAGGCAATCTTAAGAAATTTTAGTATTGATCCGGCAATCCGAGAACCAGAGATGGCTTGTATACGTACCTTCGTTACAATTGCATCCTTGCCGGATCAATACTATACGCAAAAGAGCTGATTTTTCCCAATTCATATAATGCTTTCCCGACAAGACCACATGTCACCAAGCGAGCGGCGCGCCACTGCTGGGCTGGCCAGCATTTACGGCCTGCGAATGCTCGGGTTATTTTTAATTCTGCCCGTGTTCGCGGTTTACGCGGAACACCTCCCGGGCGGCGAAAATCACACTCTGATCGGCCTGGCATTGGGAGTTTATGGACTGGCCCAGGCACTGTTGCATTTGCCCTTTGGCATGGTTTCGGATCGTATCGGACGAAAAAGAGTCATTTATTTCGGGTTGGTGTTGTTCGCGCTGGGGAGCTTCATGGCTGCCGCGGCCGATGACATTTACATGGTCATCGTCGGGCGGACGATCCAGGGTGCCGGCGCCATCAACGCGGTGGTAACGGCGTTGCTGGCGGATCTGACACGCGAGGAACATCGCACCAAAGCGATGGCCGTGGTCGGTGGCACCATCGGACTGACCTTTGCGCTCTCTCTGGTTCTCGGTCCGGCCCTCTATCACTTGATCAGCATACCGGGGATTTTTGCGTTGACGGGCGTTCTGGCCCTGTTGGCGATGGTGGCGATTAAATTCATTGTTCCCAATCCGAAAGTCAGCCATTTCCATTCCGATGCCGAGGTGGTGCCGGCCAGCCTGCTCAGTGTATTGCGTGATGGCGAACTGGGGCGGCTGAACTTCGGGATTTTCGCGTTACACGTGGTGCAGATGGCAATGTTCATGGTGGTCCCGTTTGCGCTGCGGGAGACAGGCCAGCTCGATGCCAATCATCACTGGCAGGTTTATCTGCCGGTACTCGCCATCTCTGTCCTGCTCATGCTGCCGCTGATTTTCTACGGCGAGAAAAAGGCGAGAGTCAAGCCGGTCTTTGTTGGCTCCATCGCGCTGATGCTTGTCATGCAGCTCGCTTTCATTCCCGCCATTCATCATTTCTGGGGTGTGGTCACGGTGCTGACGTTTTATTTTGTGGCCTTTAATGTGCTGGAGGCGAGCCTGCCCTCGCTGGTTACGAAAATTGCTCCGGCAAGCGCCAAAGGCACGGCCTTAGGTGTCTATAACACGTCCCAAGCGCTGGGCCTTTTTGTTGGCGGGGTGGCAGGAGGGTTGCTCTCGAATCACTTTGGTGCGGGAGCCGTGTTTGAATTTGGCGCTGTGCTGATTGGCGTTTGGTTGTATCTGGCGTATGGAATGAAAACACCCCCCGCCGTCAAAAATCTGATGTTTCATATCAGCGCCCTGACTATAGAAGAGGCGCAGCGCCTGGAGCGCGAGCTTTCGGCTGTCAAGGGTGTTGCCGAAGCCACTGTTATTGCCGATGAGGGGGTCGCCTATCTCAAGGTCGACCGTCGTTATTTTGATGAGCAGGCCCTGCGCCGTTTGTTACCCTCAACTTGAATAGTGGCGGTACCGTGGAATGGTATTTTACAATTTTATCCCTTTAGAACATTTTTATAATCCGATGTATTACATGGATTCAATCAGTGCTTTTTCTCGTGACTGGTAGTGGAATTGTACCTGCATCAGAATCTGGCTATGATGATTCACCCTTAACTTCACGGAGAAACGGGTTCTTATCGGCACAGGGCTCCGTGACTAACCCATTGGAGAAACAGGTATGGCACGCGGTGTAAATAAGGTAATTTTAATCGGCAATCTGGGGCGTGACCCCGAAGTGCGTTATTCCCCCAGCGGGTCCGCGGTGGCAAATATCACGTTGGCCACGTCGGAATCATGGAAGGACAAGAATTCCGGAGAAAAACAGGAGAAGACTGAATGGCACCGGGTAGTGTTTTTCGGCCGGCTGGCGGAGATCGCCGGTGAATACTTGAAGAAAGGTTCGCAGGTGTATGTCGAGGGGCGTCTCCAGACACGCAAGTGGCAGGACAAGGAAGGGCATGATCGCTACACCACTGAAATCGTTGCGAACGAAATGCAGATGCTGGGGTCGCGAGGCGGCGCTGGGGTACCCAGCGGTGACAATTTCAACCAGGATCAACCCGCCTCGGATAACAGCAGCGTATCAGCCGCCAAGAAGCCCAAAACCGCTGTAGCGGGGGATTTTGACGACGATATTCCTTTCTGAAAGGTGACCTTAGTGTGCGTGGAGGTGTGAGAATCGTTGTCTCGCATCTCCGCACCCGCCATATTTGAGGAAAGGTGGGTTTCGATTCGAATCTTGGGAGAAATACTGCAGAGAACGAAAAAGAGAGAACTGAAAACCAGCTAAGCAATAAGTGTCGCTAACAAAAATATTATAACTTAATGATTAACATAATAAAAATCTAAAATTATCTATTGGAGGAAGGGTAGACAACACGTTAAAGTGCGTTAAAGCGCGTTACTGAAAAAGTTTCTCAATCCCTAACCTGTCTCAGCAATTATATGGCAGATAGTCCGTTTAACCCGGCGGCCAGTGCATGTTTCGCCCACCAAGCAAGTGCATGTGGATATGGAACACTGACTGGCCGGCGTCGGCATTACAGTTCATGACTGTCCGATAACCTGACTCGGACAGACCGGATTCCCTGGCGATGCGCACAGCAGCCTGCATCAGCTTGCCAATCAGATCGATATCGCCGCTGCTCAGATCATTGAGCGTGGCGATATGCTTTTTGGGGATTATCAGTACGTGGACTGGAGCCTGCGGATTGATATCCCTGAACGCCAGCACGTCTTTGTCCTGATATACCGTATCCGGCTTGATCTGTCCTGACACCATTTTGCAAAACAAGCATTCTGCTGTCATATTATTTCCCCCTGTTGTTCCCACTGCTACGATGAGACGGGCCCGTGTGCGTCAGCATAGTGCGGTTACTTCCGGGAGAAAAGAGCAGGAGGGTTGACTGGCAGAGCGCAAAATGCCGTCTATATATTTTCTGAAGAGGGGTCTGTTATTTTGCGAGGGGATTGAAAATGCCTATGTATGATGAGCCGGTGGTCGGGGCTGTATACGAAGACCTGGAGGAGGATGGCCGCACGTTCGAGGTCATTGCCTTTGATGAAAATGATGGCACGATTGAAATTCAGTACAGCGACGGTTCCACCGACAAGATGGATTTGGATGACTGGTACGGGATGGATCTGGAACGACAGGAATCGGATGACGAGGAGGATGAAGTTGACAGCACCGAAGCTGACGATGATACGGATCTGGACGATGATGTGGAGCTGGATGACGAAGAAGAGGAATAAACCACTGGCTCAAGGCCGCCATGGTAAATTATTTTCGCCACCGTGTTTTCGGCCATAATACTCAACAAAATACTCGGGCCGCCTTCCATGGCCCGCAATGACTGTTAATGAGGCAACGATCCACCCGGACCGTTGCCTCGGGTTCGTGACTGTTGACGATCAGCCTGTCTGAACGACCATCGTTGACACACTGTTCTTGGAAACGCTTGAATTCCCGCGTTTTTCCACTTACACCATGTCCTTCAGACTTTTCAGCGGCTGGCATTTGACCACGTTGCGTGCCGGTTTGGCCTTGAAAATAACCTCTTCCTTGGTAAATGGATTGATACCCTTGCGAGCTGGCACGGCGGGCTTGTAAACCATTTTGATCTTCATCAGGCCGACAAGATTGAAAATGCCGGGGCCCTTTTTTAGATCGCGCTCAATGAGGCTGGTCAAGGTATCGAAAACCGCCACGACGTCTTTCCGCTTGAGGTTGGTTTTTTCCGCGATATGGGCGTAGATCTCGGACTTCGTGGTCGGTTTCTTTCCCGATTTGTTGTTTGCCATGTAATACTCCTGAGTGGAATAGTGGTTAGAGGGGTTCCGTAAACGCGCATAATTTAGCGGAAAAAGCAGGGGGATAGAAGAGCAAAATCCATTATTTCCCGGGAATAATGGAGTTTCCGCACTTCCCACGGAGGATCTCTCTTATATTTGCTTCCTCCGGCGCCCATGATGATTCCCCAAGTGCCACTGTGTGGCCCTTACGGGTCAGAGGGATATCGCCTGCTCTCAATTGGGTCGATGCAATCCCTCCGGTGTCTAAATCCCGCTGAGGAATATCCTGGACTATTTGCTACAGGCTTGCACCAGTCAACAATGCTTTAAAAATAATGCGTTACAGGGGGTCCGCCTATATAATTTGGCTTGTCTGGAATATTCACCGCCCCCATACTTTGGGGGCGCATTTTTTTCAGGAGAAGCGGTATGCCGATTTACGAGTATGAATGCGGGTCGTGTGGCCACCGGCTGGAAGCCATACAGAAGATGAGCGAACCGGTACTGAAGGACTGTCCGGCTTGTGGCGTGTCTGCGCTCAAGAAACTGATTTCTGCAGCCGGGTTCCAGCTTAAAGGCAGTGGCTGGTACGTTACAGATTTCAAAGGCGGCGGGAAGGGTGAGAAGAAGGAAAAATCCGGATCATCGGATTCCACCTCCTCGGATTCCTCCCCTCCGAAAAAAAAGGCCAGTGGTGGTTGCGGAAGTGGCGGCTGCGGCTGCGCCCATTAAGGCATGATGGCGACGCTGCGACGTTATTTGGTGGCTGGGTTACTGATCTGGGTCCCGCTCGGCGTTACTTTGCTGATTGTGAAGTTCCTGGTGGATCTGATGGACCAAACCCTGCTGCTGCTTCCTTTAAGCATTCAGCCAGAAACTCTCCTGGGCTTCCGTATCCCGGGGCTGGGACTGGTGTTGACCGCCATCGTCGTCCTCGCGACCGGGATAATCGCCACTAACCTCTTCGGCAAGCAACTGTTCACCATCGGCGAGCGGGTATTACAGCGCATCCCGCTGGTGCGATCGATTTACGCCTCGGTCAAGCAGGTCACGCAGAGCATGTTTTCCTCCGGCAAGTCGTTTCGCAAAGTGGTGCTGGTCGAATACCCCCGCAAGGGTATGTGGTCGCTGGCGTTCCAGACCGGGTCGGGAGCGAATGAGGTCCAGACTAAGACGGGACAGGAAATCGTCAACATTTTCATTCCCACCACACCGAATCCCACGTCCGGTTTTTTCCTCATGGTCCCCCGCGATGACGTGATTGAGCTCGACATGAACGTGGATCAGGGCCTTAAAATGCTGCTCTCTGTCGGGGTGGTGGTACCTGAGCATAATAAAGCCGCCCTTACCGGTAAGCAGGCGCGCCAGGGATCCTAACGCACCCCGTTTGTACTAGATAGCCAGATAAAACATGCGCAGTCATTATTGCGGCGAAATCATCGAATCCCATATCGGTCAGCGCGTCACCCTGTGTGGCTGGGCCCACAGCCGGCGTGACCACGGCGGCGTGATCTTCATCGATCTGCGCGACCGCGAAGGTGTGGTGCAGACGGTATTCGATCCCTCGAAAAAAGAACCTTTTTCCACCGCGGAGACGGTGCGTACGGAATTCGTGCTGCGCGTGCAGGGCAATGTGCGGGCGCGGCCGACCGGAACCGAAAATCCTCATCTGCATACCGGCAAAGTGGAGGTCGTCGCCGACACGATTGAAATTCTCAACCGCGCCGACCCCCTGCCATTCCAGCTCGACGAGGCCGAACTTTCCGAACCGGTGCGGCTCACCTACCGCTATCTCGATCTGCGGCGCGACATCATGCAGAAGAATCTGCGCTTGCGTCATCGGATTACCCGGACGTTGCGCCGATTCCTGGAGGACCGGCATTTCACCGAAATCGAAACACCGATGCTTACCCGGTCCACGCCCGAAGGCGCCCGCGACTATCTCGTGCCTTCGCGCACGCATGCTGGCCATTTCTTCGCGCTGCCGCAATCCCCGCAGCTTTTCAAACAATTGCTGATGGTCGCGGGTTTCGAGCGCTACTTTCAGATCACGCGCTGTTTCCGCGACGAGGACCTGCGCGCCGATCGCCAGCCGGAATTCACGCAGCTCGACGTCGAGACCTCGTTCCTGGATGAAAACGGCGTGATGGGCCTGATGGAAGAGATGCTGCGTGCGCTGTTCAAGGATGTGCTCGGTGTCGATCTGCCCGATCCGATCCCGCGTTTAAGCTACGATGAGTCCGTGCGGCGCTACGGAACCGACCGGCCGGATCTGCGCGTACCGCTGGAACTGGTGGATGTTGGCGATCTGATGAAACAAGTGGAGTTCAAGGTTTTTGCCGGTCCGGCAAACAATCCTTCGGGTCGTGTCGCGGCCTTGCGCGTGCCCCGCTGCGGCGATTTACCGCGCAGTCAGATCGATGCCTACACGGCCTTTGTCGGGCTGTATGGCGCCAAGGGTCTGGCGTATATCAAGGTCAACGATGCGGCGAAGGGACGAGAAGGGTTGCAATCGCCAATACTCAAATTCCTGCCGGACGCGGTCATCGCGGGCATTCTGCAACGCACGAAGGCGCAAACGGGAGATCTGATCTTCTTCGGGGCGGACACTGCCAAGGTCGTCAATGATTCGCTCGGAGCGCTGCGCCTGAAATTGGGAGAGGACCTGAAACTCAGGCAGGAGGGTTGGAAAATTTTGTGGTTGGTGGATTTCCCGATGTTCGAGTACGACGCCGATGCCAAACGCTGGATGGCACTGCATCATCCGTTCACCTCCCCGAAGCCTGAAGACATGGAACGTGTCGACATCGACCCGGCCAATGTGAGGGCGCGCGCCTATGACATGGTATTGAACGGCTCCGAGATTGGTGGCGGCTCAATCCGTATCCACCGTGTGGACGTGCAGGAAAAGGTCTTCGCCGCCCTTGGGATCGGCCCCGAGGAGGCGCGTGCCAAGTTCGGTTTTCTGCTCGATGCGCTCCGCTATGGTGCACCACCGCATGGTGGCATTGCCTTCGGTCTCGATCGCTTGTGTGCGCTCATGAGTGGCGTGGAGTCCATCCGCGACGTGATCGCCTTCCCCAAAACCCAGAAGGCCGCATGCCTCCTGACCGAGGCCCCGAGCACGGTGGACGAGATGCAGCTGCGCGAGTTGCATATCAAATTGCGCAAGCCCCCGGAAAAAACGACCGGCGAGGCAGCCGGTGTCTCCGCCGACGAAAAAATTTAAACGCCCGGAATCAGTCCTGGTGGTGGTTTATACCGGGACCGGAAAAGTATTATTGCTGCGGCGCGCCGACGATCCCGGTTTCTGGCAATCGGTGACGGGCAGCCTGCGTTGGGAGGAAACAGAACCACGGCGGGCCGCCGCACGGGAACTTGAGGAAGAGACGGGGCTGGTGTCGTCAGCACTTCAAGCGACGGGAAGGGTGAATCGCTACACGATTCTGCCGCAATGGCGCCATCGCTATTCCCCCGAGGTGAACGAGAACTCGGAACATGTTTTTTATCTTGCGCTTCCCGACGTGTGCGAGATCGTATTAAATTCGAGTGAACATACGGAATACGGCTGGTATTCTTTCGATGCCGCGGCCGAGAAAGCCGCTTCCTGGAGTAACCGCGAGGCCATCCTGAAGCTGAAGGAAAATGTCGAAGCCGGCCACGACGTTTGAATGGGCAGAGTCCATCGTTCTTATCCACGGTCTGTGGTTCCCGGGCTGCCTCATGGCGTTGCTTGCGCGTCGTTTGCGTCGGCAGGGATTCAACGTCTGTTTCTTCTCCTATCCTTCCGTGCGGTCCGATTTCACTGCCAATGCGGCGCGGCTTTCGCGTTACCTCGAGACGCTCGATGCCGATAGCGTGCATCTCGTGGGCCACAGTCTGGGAGGGATACTGATCCGCGCCCTGTTTCATCTTCACCCGCGGCAGAAACCGGGGCGCCTGGTGACACTCGGCGCGCCGCACGGCGGCAGTCAGGTCGCCGCCCATCTTAGTCAATATGGTTTCTGGCGCCGGGTGATGGGAAAAGAAATAGCTCAGCTGCTGGCGGCCGAGCCACAACAATGGTTGCCACCGCCGCGCGACATCGGTGCGATCTGCGGCACTCGTTCCTTCGGCATCGGGAGATTATTGGTGCGTCACTTGCCAAGGCCCAATGATGGCCTGCTGACGGTAAAGGAAAGCGCCTATCCTGCCGCCTACGAACATCTGGCCCTGCCGGTGTCGCATACCGGCATGCTGTTTTCGCGTACGGTCGCATGCCAGGTTGCCGCCTTTTTGAAGAATGGACGATTTGACCCTTGAACAGCCATCATTTCCTTCCATGCGGTTGGGGGATGTCTGGGCCCGATGTTACACTTGAGCGCCGCCAGAGGGCGGAAAGACACCGTATTCCAATACAGGAACTTTCATGGCCGGCCATTCGAAATGGGCCAATATCAAGCATCGCAAGGGAGTCCAGGACGCCCGGCGGGGCAAGATTTTCACCAAGCTGATCCGTGAAATCACTGTGGCCGCGCGCTCGGGGGGTGGGGGCGATCCCAAGCTCAATCCGCGCCTGCGTACCGCCATGGACAAGGCGCTGGCCGCTAACATGACCAAGGAAACCATTGAGCGCGCTATCCTGCGCGGAACCGGCGAGCTTGAGGGGGCGCAATACGAGGAAGTCCACTACGAAGGTTATGGTCCGGCCGGGGTGGCGATCATGGTCGAGGGCACCACGGACAATCGCACCCGCACCGTCGGCGAAGTGCGCCACGCCTTCTCCAAGCATGGCGGCAACCTGGGGCAGGATGGTTCAGTCGCTTTCCTTTTTAACAAAACCGGGATACTCAGCTATCCCGTGGGGACAAGCGAAGACAAGATCATGGAGGCGGCGCTCGAGGCCGGAGCCGATGACGTGATTGCGGACCCGGACGGTTCGATCGAGGTCCTGACTGCGCCCGAGACGTTTCATGCTGTGGTCGAGGCCATGGAAAAACAGAGCTTGAAGCCCGAACACGCCGAGATCCAGCAGCGCGCCGCGACCACCGCCCCGGTCATGGGCGAGGACGCCGAAAAAATGCTGAAGCTTCTGGAAGCCCTGGAAGATCTGGACGACGTGCAGAATGTGTATTCGAATGCGGATTTTCCCGATGAGCTCTTGAAGCGGGCGAGTTGATGCGAATTCTCGGCATCGATCCCGGTTCGCGTATTACCGGTTTCGGCGTGGTGCAGGTGTTGCGAAACGGGCAAATCGAATATATTGCCAGTGGTTGCGTGCGTGTCCCCCGGGGCGAGATTGCCGGACGGCTTAAGACAGTTTTTGACGGTGTATCGGAAATTATCCGTACTTATCAACCCACGGTACTCGCCATTGAAAAGGTGTTCATGGCAAAAAACGCGGATTCCGCCCTTAAACTCGGGCAAGCGCGCGGCGCCGCCATTCTCGCCGGCGCCAACCAGATGCTCGACATCGCCGAGTACTCCGCCCTACAGATCAAGCGCACCGCCGTGGGCAAGGGCCACGCCGGCAAACAACAGGTACAACACATGGTTAAGGCGCTCCTGGCGCTCGGCACGGTCCCGAAGGCCGATGCCGCCGATGCCCTCGCTTGTGCCATTTGCCACGCGCATCATGCCGTGGGATTGCAGGCACTGCCGCGTCGCAAGTCGGGTCGCCGCCGGATGAGACGGGCCCCGTGATCGGACGCTTGCACGGCGTGCTGCTGCGTAAGGAGCCACCGGCTATGCTGGTGGACGTCAGCGGTGTGGCTTACGAACTGGAAGCCCCCATGACGACTTTTTACGAGTTGCCGGCGGTGGGCAATCAAGTGACGCTTTATACTCACTTGGTTATTCGTGAAGACGCACACCTGTTATATGGTTTCGTCCGCGAGACCCAACGGCGGTTGTTTCGCGACCTGCTCAAGGTCAACGGCGTGGGACCGCGCGTGGCCCTGGCGGTATTGTCGGGATTGCCAGATGAAGAATTCACGCGATGTGTGGCCGAAGAAGACATCACGCGACTTACCAAGGTTCCAGGAATCGGGCGCAAAACCGCCGAGCGTCTGGTAATCGAAATGCGCGACAAGTTGCCCAAGGATGTCCCGGTGCTGTCCACCCGTCCCGCTGCGGGGACCGGGGCCGCACCGTCCGATCCAGTCAGTGAAGCGGTCAGCGCGCTCGTGTCCCTGGGTTACAAACCGAACGAGGCCAGCCGTGCCGTGCGCGGTGTTTCCGCAAAGGGTTTGAATACAGAAGAAATCATCCGACAGGCACTCAAAGGGATGGCCGGGTGAGCTTGGGCGAGGGCGGAACAGAACATTCTCTATTGCACCCGTCCAGGCATGTCGGTACAAAGACAGGCCAAGGGAAATGACCATACTTATATGATTGAAATTGACCGACTGGTGTCTGCCCATGCGGCAGACGCGGCCGAAGAAACCGTTGAGATACGCCGGCTGCGCCCGGCTCGCCTCGCAGAATACGTGGGTCAGGAACCCATCCGGCGGCAGATGGAGATATTTATCGCCGCCGCCCGCGGGCGAGCCGAGGCGCTGGATCATGTTCTCCTGTTCGGCCCGCCAGGACTGGGGAAGACCACGCTGGCGCACATCGTGGCCAACGAAATGGGTGTGGGCCTGCGCCAAACTTCCGGACCGGTGCTGGAGCGCCCCGGCGATCTCGCGGCCATTCTGACCAATCTGCAGCCTAATGACGTGCTGTTCATCGATGAAATTCACCGCTTGAGCCCCATCGTGGAGGAGATCCTTTATCCGGCGCTGGAGGACTACCAGCTTGACATTCTTATTGGCGAGGGTCCCGCGGCGCGTTCCATCAAGCTCGATCTCCCGCCATTCACCCTGGTGGGCGCGACCACGCGGGCGGGCCTTCTGACTTCGCCATTGCGCGACCGCTTCGGCATTGTCCACCGTCTCGAATTCTACAATCCGGAAGAACTGGCCCGCATCGTTAATCGATCCGCTGGGATCCTCGACATGCACATCGAGCCAGACGCCGTGAAAGCGATTGCATGCCGCTCGCGTGGGACGCCGCGCATCGTCAACCGTCTGCTGCGGCGTGCGCGTGATTTTGCCCAGATCAAAGGCGATGGTCGACTGACCGGCGACATCGCCGAACTCGCACTAAACATGCTAGAAGTGGACCAGTGCGGATTCGATACGCTCGATCGCAAGCTGCTGCAAGCCGTTATCGAGAAATTTTCCGGCGGCCCAGTGGGAGTGGACAACTTGGCCGCGGCCATCGGCGAGGAGCGTGATACCATCGAGGATGTGATCGAACCGTTTCTGATCCAGCAAGGGTACCTGATGCGCACGCCGCGCGGACGCTTGGCCACGGCTGTGGCCTGGCGGCATTTTGGGTTGAATGCCCCGGCAGGCAGCGAGCGGCCGCAGCGGGATATTTTCGGAGAGTAGTAATCGACGGCGCGTGAGCAGAATATTTTCCATTCCCATCCGGGTTTATTACGAGGATACGGACGCCGGTGCCGTGGTGTATTACGCGAACTATCTTAAATTCATGGAACGAGCCCGTACGGAATGGTTGCGCCAAATGGGTTTCGAGCAGGATGAACTTTCCCGTCGTGAGGGGATCCTGTTTGCCGTACGATCCGCCCACCTGGAATTCCTGAAGCCCGCACGCTTCAACGATCTGCTGGAGGCGACGGTGCAGGTCATCCGCCGTGGAAAAGCCAGCATAACCTTTGGTCAGGAAATCCGGCGCGAGGAAATCACGCTCTGTGAGGGTGAAGTGAAAGTGGCCTGTCTCGATGCCGGGACGTTCGCTCCACGACCCATCCCTGAAATTCTTGGTTCAAAAATTGACACAGGTATCGCTACATGGACATAACCACAACCGAAGGCATCGCCCTGATATCGCTTGTTCGGAACGCCTCACTGCCGGTGCAACTGGTGATGCTGCTTCTCATGCTTGCCTCGGTGCTGTCCTGGACCATGATTTTTCGCAAATGGTTCGCGATCAAAAGCGCTGGCTATGTGGCCGACCGTTTCGAGGCGAAGTTCTGGTCTGGGGCCAACTTGAGTCATATGTTCGCCGAACAATCGAAAAAAGATGCCAATGCCACCGGCATGGCGAGCATTTTCGTCGAGGGATTCCGCGAATACCGGCGTCTCAGCCAGCAATCCAAAATCGAACCCACGGAGATCCTTGATGGTGTGCAACGCGCGATGCGCGTCGCGCTTTCACGCGAAATCGATTATCTCGAAACGCACCTTTCCTTCCTGGCCACGGTCGGCTCGACCAGCCCCTATGTCGGCCTGTTCGGCACCGTGTGGGGAATCATGAATTCCTTCCGGTCGCTCGGGATGGTACAACAGGCCACCATCGCGCACGTGGCCCCGGGCATTGCCGAGGCCCTGATCGCCACGGCCATCGGCCTGTTTGCCGCTATTCCGGCGGTCATCGCCTATAATCGATATTCCAACAAAGTGGAGAGACTGGTGACACGCTACGAGATATTCATGGAGGAATTTTCCAGCATTCTTCAGCGCCAGGCCTATGCCTCGAGAGGGTAATCGTGGAAGCCTATCGCAAGCGTCACAAGAAACTCATGAGCGAAATTAATGTCGTACCCTACATCGACGTGATGTTGGTTCTGCTCGTGATTTTCATGATCACGGCCCCCCTGCTCTCGCAAGGCGTCAAGGTAGACCTGCCGAAGGCTGTCGCGAAGCCGGTGGAATCCCAGGACCAGGAAACACTGGTCGTGACGGTCGACCGCGAAGGGAGATATTTCCTCGATGATCGGCGAATTTCCACCGAAGAGTTGCGCAGGAAAGTGGCGGCGATCCTGCGCCTGCGGCCGCAAACGCCGGTGCTGGTGCGTGGTGACCGGTCGGCCAATTATGGCGATGTGGTCAAGGTGATGACCTTGTTGCAGTCTGCCGGCGCACCGAGCGTTGGATTGCTGACCGAACCGCCCGGAAAATAGCGTGCTGCCGAAAAACTTACGTCAAAATCCGGGTAGGGTCCGGGCCATCATTTATGCCGTGCTGGTGCATGCGGTGGTAATCGGGATCGCCGTCATTGGCTTTCGCTGGACGGTGGATTCACCTTCCACGGATCAAGTTGTACAGGCCACGGCCGTGCCGGAGCCGCCGCCACGGAAAACCGAAAAAGTCGACAAGCGTGCCCAGGAAGAGGAGGCGGCGCGCCAGAAGGCCGAGGCGGAAAAACTACGCGAGGCGGAGCTGAAGAAAAAACAGGAGGAAGAGCTGGCCAAACAGCGCCAGGTAGCGGAGCGCAAGAAAAAAGAGGCTGAGGAGAAGGAAAAGGAAAAACAGAAACGCGCGGCCGAAGAGGAACGCCGGAAAGAGGACAAGCGCAGGCAACAGGCGGCGGAGCAAACGCTCCAGGAACAGCTGGCGGCGGAAGAAAAGGCGCGCCAGAGGGCGGCGTTTGCCGCGCGGTCAGCCACCGAAATCGACAAATACCGGTTGCTCATCCGCCAACGTGTCAGCCGCAGCTGGAACCGGCCGGTCGGCGTGGCCAAGGGCCTCAAGTGCGTCGTGCGCGTGCGCCTGACGCCCACGGGAGAAGTCGTCGCGGTTAATGTGGTACCATCAAGCGGCAATGCATTGTTCGACAGCTCGGTGGTGAATGCCGTGTACAAGGCGGCGCCCTTGCCATTGCCCGAGGACCCGGCGCTGTTCGAGTATTTCCGTGAGATCGAATTTTTGTTCAATCCCGAAGAATAGGAAGCACGGTTGAGACGTTTTGACGCTAAAAAATTTATCCTGCTGCTGACGCTGTTGTGGCCGACTTTCGCCCACGCCATCCTGACCATTGAAATCACGCGCGGCGTGGATGTCGGCACGCCGATCGCCATCGTTCCATTCGGGTGGGAAGGGCCGGTGCAGCTGCCGCAGAATATTTCCGATGTGATTGAAGCGGATCTGGCGCGCAGCGGCCGGTTTGCCGTGCTCCCGCGCCGTGACTTTGTCTCGTTGCCGCACGAAGACAAGGATGTGGTGTTTAAGGACTGGCGCATCCTCAAGGCCGAGGCCCTGGTGATCGGCAGTGTGCGCCAGGTGGCACCGGGAAAATACCAAGTGCAATTCAGGCTTTATGATGTGTTCAAGGGGTCCCAGATTACCGGCTTTCGGTATACCATAGGATCCGAAATGCTGCGTTCAGTGGCGCATCAAATCAGTGACATCATTTACGAAAAAATCACGGGCGAGCCCGGCGCGTTCAACACCCGGATCGCCTACGTAACGAAAGAGGAACCGCCCGGCGTAAAGCCAATCTACAAGCTCCAGGTGGCGGATTCGGATGGCGTCAATCCACAGACGGTAGTGCGTTCACCGGAACCGTTGCTGTCGCCGGCCTGGTCGCCCGAGGGCAATCGCCTGGCCTATGTTTCATTTGAAGATAAACGTTCCAAGATTTATATCCAGAACCTGATCGATGGCCGGCGTGATCTGGTCGCGGAATACACCGGCATCAACGGCGCCCCAGCGTGGTCACCCGATGGCGGGAGTCTGGCCATGGCATTGTCGCGAGACGGAAATGCAGAGATCTATACCATGCATCTTGGCAGCCGTTCACTTCGGCGGATGACTTATGATCAGGCCATTGATACGGAACCCGCATGGTCACCGGATGGTCGGGATATTGTTTTTACCTCTGATCGCGCCGGGACACCGCAAATCTACCGCATGAGCGCGTCTGGCGGGCCGGCGGAACGATTGACCTTCGATGGGGATTATAATGCCCGTGCCGCTTATGCCGCGGATGGGAAGTCCATCTCGCTCGTGAGTCGAAATCAGGGGGGGTTCCGTATCGCGGTGCTAAGATTGGATAATCGTACGATGCAGGTGCTGACGGAGACGGTCCTTGATGAATCGCCCAGTTTTGCCCCCAACGGCCGTATGATTATCTATGCTACAGAAGTAAGGGGCCGCGGAGTGCTGGCCTCGGTCTCTGCAGATGGGCGCGTACGTCAGCTGTTCAAATTAGAGGAGGGTGATGTGCGTGAGCCCGCCTGGTCGCCTTACAACCGTGAACTGCAATACAAGGAGTGAAACATGAAAAATAGGAAGCATCTCGTTGCATCGCTGCTCGTTGCTTTTATCCTCGCTGGCTGCGCCGGAGATAAGGCGGTGAAGCCTGCCGCCGGTGACAAGGATGCCGTACCGACACAGACGACACCGGCTGGTGGAGAGTTCGGCCCGTCAGGTGCTGCGCTGTCCGATCGTGAAAAGCAGAAACGCGCTGATCTCCTGTCACAACGCCGGGTGCACTTTGCGTTTGACAGCAGTGCCATCGATACTGAGGGACGCGCCATCGTCGAGGCGCATGCGGCCCATCTCGTGGCTAACCCGCAGCTCCGGTTGACGCTCGAAGGGAACTGCGACGAACGCGGAACACGTGAATACAATCTGGCGCTGGGTGAGAGGCGTGCACAGGCCGTCGAGCGTCTGATGAAGGTTTTGGGTGTCGCCGGTAACCGCATCAAGACGGTATCCTATGGCGAGGAAAAGCCGCTATGTCAGGAGCACAACGAATCCTGCTGGCGGCAAAACCGTCGCGCTGAAATCGCCTACTAATCCAGGCCAGCGATAGTGAAAGCTCCCCGGCGCTACGGAGTGTGGGCAGCAGGGGTGTGGTTGGCCACCCTGGCTGCTCCAGGGTGGGCGGCGGAAGCCTCCGCGGACGGACGCAGTCTTCCGCCGGTTGTGGAGCTGGGGGTCGGGGGCGCGCCTGCCACCTCGCCATCACGCGAGGCGCTGGCCGACCTATTGCAACAGCTTGAGTCGCTTCAGACGGAGTTGCGGCGCTTGCGGGGCCAGGTTGAGCTCCAGAACAACGAAATAGAGCGTCTGAAGGCGCGTCAACGCGACCTGCTGGCTGATATCGACCGCCGGGTGAGCGAGCTGGAGCGCCGCCCGGCTGTGGTGTCAGGTTCGGAGACGGTCCCCACGGCAGAAATCACGACATCCTCGGTGGCTGGAGGGGTGGCCTCATCGGCTCAGGAGCAGCAGGCCTACGAGGCCGCGTTCAACCTCATGAAGCAGGGGCATTACGATCGTGCCACGAAGGATTTCCGCGATTTTCTCACCCAGTATCCGCAGAGTGCGCTGCGTGACAACGCCCAGTACTGGCTTGGCGAGGCCTATTACGTCGTGCGTGATTTTCGCAAGGCCTTGACGGAATTCACTCGCCTCATGAACGAGCATCCCAAAAGTCTGAAAGCGCCGGATGCCTTGCTCAAGATCGGCTACAGCCATTATGAGCTGGGAGACCGGGCTAAGGCACGCGACGTGCTTAACCAGGTGATCGCGCGATACCCGGGGCAGCCGGCCGCGAAGTCGGCGGAACAGCGACTGGCGAAGATGAAAAAAGAAGGGCGTTAATTTGTGTCGTCGGCAAAATTGTCTCCCGCGAACTTCCGGCCGGGCTTGTCCAGCGAGCGGCTGCGAATCACGGAAATCTTTTATTCCCTCCAAGGCGAAGCACGCACCGTGGGACACCCCACGGTGTTCATTCGCCTGACCGGTTGTCCGTTGCGGTGCGTGTACTGCGATACTGAATACGCTTTCTACGGCGGGGAGTGGATGGAGCTTGGCGAGATTCTGAACCGCGCCGCCGAACACGCACCACGCTTTGTGACCGTGACAGGCGGTGAACCGTTGGCGCAACGCCCCTGTCGAGGATTGCTGTCTGCCCTGTGCAAACGCGGCTACCAGGTATCGCTCGAGACAGGTGGTGCGCTTGATATCTCCGATATTGACCCGCGCGTGAGCATTGTGATGGATCTCAAGACTCCTGGCTCCGGGGAAGAGCATCGCAATCTTTACACCAACATCGAGCATCTCGCCGCGAAGGATCAAGTGAAGTTCGTAATCTGTGACCGTGCGGATTATGAATGGAGCCGCGCGAAATTTGCCGAGCACCGACTCGATGAGCGATGCGAAGTGCTGTTTTCCCCCAGTCATGGACAAGTGAATCCGACCGATCTTGCCGAATGGATACTGCAGGATCACCTGCCGGTGCGCATGCAGATACAACTGCACAAAATTCTTTGGAACGATGCCCGCGGGCGCTGAGTCCGGTAAGCAGGCGGTGGTGCTGGTTTCCGGCGGTCTCGATTCCGCCACGATGCTGGCGATCGCGCGCGCCGAGGGTTTTGCCTGTTACGCGCTAACCTTCGATTATGGCCAGCGGCACCGGGTCGAACTCGAGGCGGCACGCGCGATTGCCGCGAGACTGGGTGCGTTGGATCATCGCGTCGTCAAACTCGACATCGGCTGGATGGGCGGTTCGGCGCTGACCGATCGCGCCATCGCTGTGCCGGAGATCCCGACCGAGGGAATTCCGGCGACCTACGTGCCAGCGCGCAACACGGTATTCCTGTCGATCGCCCTCGGCTGGGCCGAAGTGCTCGGCGCGCAGGATGTATTCATCGGCGTCAATGCGATCGATTATTCGGGTTATCCCGACTGCCGCCCGGAATACATAGAGGCATTCGAGCGTCTGGCACGGATAGCCACCCGCGCCGGCGTCGAAAACCGGCCGATTAAGATTCGCGCGCCACTGATTCAGATGCGCAAGGATGAGATCATCCGTACCGGCGTCGGATTGGGTGTGGATTTCGCGCTGACAATCTCATGCTACGATCCCGACCCCGAGGGACGCGCCTGCGGTCGCTGTGATGCGTGTCGGCTGCGCCGTCAGGGCTTCGCCGGCGCTGGAATAGCGGACCCGACTCGTTATTTATAACAATAAAATCAACGATCACTGGTGATTTCCAGCGAACGCGGGCAAAATACCGTCCTCGCCGCGCTGCCACAGGCCAAGGCGGCATCAAGCGGACGCTGCGGCGGTCCGCTGCCGAAAGTGACCGACACGCTGTCAGCTCGGTCAGCGATAAACCGATGATTGGGGGATTTATGGGTTTCACCGTACATAATGAAGTCTTGTTACTGGTTTTTCTGGTCGCGCTTGTGATTGGAGCGGTCGGCAACAAAACCAATTTCTGCACCATGGGCGCGGTGTCCGACTGGGTGAACATGGGCGATACCGGACGCATGCGGGCGTGGCTATTCGCCATTGCGATCGCGCTGACCGGCTTGTTGCTGTTCGAAATCATGGGCGCTGTGACGCTGCCGTCGGATAGCTTCCCCCCGTACCGTACGTCGAATTTCGCCTGGTTGCGTTACGTGCTCGGCGGTTTATTGTTCGGTGTTGGGATGACCCTCGGCAGCGGCTGCGGGCAGCGCACCATGGTGCGTGTCGGTCAGGGAAATCTTAAATCCCTGGTCGTGCTGATCATCGCCGCCATTTGCGCGTACCTTATGCTATGGACCGATTTTTTCAGCATCGTCTTCATGAGCTGGATCAATCCGACCACCATCGAGCTGTCCAAGTACGGCATCCCGAGCCAGGAAATTGGTACCATCGTGGGTGGTGTCTTCAATATCAAGAACACCCAGCTGCTGCACTGGTTGATCGGCGGTGTCGTGGCGTTGACGCTGTTCGTTTTCATCTTCAAGTCACCCGATTTCCGCAGCCGTTTTGACAACTTTCTGGGTGGCGGCGTGATGGGACTGGCGGTAGTGGCCGGCTGGTATATTACCGGCGGCGCCCTGCGCGAGGCCTGGGAGGAGTATGCGGCGTTTGCGACGACGATTCCGAGCCGCGTGGCGGTGCAGTCGTACACCTTTATCAGCCCGATGGGGGATACCGCTCGTTACCTGATGCAACCCGCGCAAACCACCATGATCAACTTCGGCGTAATGGCGTTGACCGGCGTTATCATCGGCTCGTTCCTTTACGCGATCTTCACACGCAAGTTCCGCATCGAATGGTTTGCGTCGAAATCTGATTTTTTGAATCACGCCGTGGGCGGCTCGCTCATGGGATTTGGCGGTGTTCTCGCCATGGGTTGCACCATCGGGCAGGGCGTGACCGGAGTGTCCACGCTTGCCCTGGGTTCGGTGCTGGCGTTAGTATCAATCATATTCGGCAGTGCGCTGACAATGAAGGTCCAATACTACATGCTGGATGAACAGGGTTTCTGGCGGGCGCTGCACATGGGACTCGCGGACATGAAGCTTCTCCCGGCGTCTGGTGGAACCAAGACACCGGCGTAGCGCGAAATTGGCTTACAAATCAGTTTTCGAATTAGTTCACCAGGAGCCATGGCGCGGACCCAGGCGTGTCCTACAGGGACGAAAGTCTTGCGGAGTGCCCGCATGCGCTCAGCGGCTTTGACAGCCCCGCATTGCGACCGGATAATGCCGCCTCCCGCAACGATGATCCCTCCGCATAATTTCACGGGCCGTTAGCTCAGCCGGTAGAGCAGCTGGCTTTTAACCAGTTGGTCGCAGGTTCGACTCCTGCACGGCCCACCATTTACGCTTCATTGGCCTTCTCTCGAGGCGATATCAGGAATCATCTCATCGGCACATCTCCACTCAAGAGAAAAAATGCAGCGACTCTTCTTTGCCTTGTGGCCTCCACTTGAGTTGAGCCGGAAATTATTCAGGCTCGGTGGCAATGTCTTGAAAGGAGGCGCCGGTCGGCACGTGGTGGCAGAAAATATTCATCTGACTTTAGCATTTCTCGGATCCGTCAATGCGACATTCCGGGAATGCGCCGAACTATCGGCCTCCAACGTGCAAGTAGACGCCTTTTCGTTGGATCTGGAGTGGTTAGGTTGTTGGCCAAAATCCGGCATACTTTGGGTTGGACCGGAACTTACGCCCAAGGCGTTGTGGCAACTTGTACAGCAGTTGAATGCAGGCCTAGCCGGTTGTGGCCATGAAGCGGAGAAGAGGCCTTACGCAGCGCACCTGACGCTCGCGCGCAATGCGCGCCCATGTTTACCAGCGCGCGTTATAGATGCCCATCGGTGGGAGATAGACCGATTTTGTCTTGTCCAATCGCATACGCTTCGGGAAGGCGCGCGTTATGAAATTCTTCGTGAATGGAAACTCATAAAACCCACAACGTGAAGTCTCGGTGCTGTTGTTAATCTATTATTGTAGTTCTATCACTACCAGCGCGCGTAAAGCCGGCCGTTTTCCACTTTCGCCTCGAATCGTTTTAGGGGGCGATTTCCCTTTTCCACACACTCGCCGGACTTAATGTCGAAGGCCCAGTGATGCTTCGGGCAGGTGAGGCGAAAGCCGTCCAGCGCCAGGTGTGGGATATTGGTGACCTGATGTGGGCAACGGCTGTCGTATACATGAAAATCACCATTGTCCCGGTAGATGAAAAGGCTCCGCCCGTCGCTGTCACAGTAAGTGATCTTACTCTCGGGGATCTTGTCCACCGGTCGAACATCGTGCCAGCGTATTACTGCGCCCAGGTTCTCGGCGCGGAATTCCGGGATGTCCATGTCGAGCAGGATATCGATGGCCCACACGATCTTGGCCAACCCGAGCGCCGGGAACGCATGCAGAATGGCATCGAGGATTTCATTGGGCGTGGCGCCCGCGTTCAGAGCTTGGGGAAGGTATTGGCGGAATCCGCCTTCGGTTTGGACCGCAATCTTGGTGATGACAGTGATCAGCATGCGGGTTTTGGGGTCGAGCGATTTACCCGTTTCCTTGAGAAACTTAAGATACGACTTCATCGCCTCGGGTCGGGCGCTGACCAAATAATTCAGAGCGTCGCTCATCCAGAATTCTCCTGTGCTTTGACGTTTAAATGAAAGGGAAAATGCTTTCCGCCGGTGATTATTATGCGCAGGGGACACGTGCCGCGCCAGCCGCCCATTTGGGCTAGACAGCGAATCGTGTGCTCGATGAGCAGGGCCTGAGATGCCCAGCCGTTCAGGCCCCGAGCGGGATATATTTGGTGGGGATGACGCCGTGCTCGCCCGGCGGGAGGACCTTGCGAATCTCCAGTTTGGTGCTGCCTGTTTCGAGGGACGGGTCCATCAAGTCAATGACTTTAGATGGCGTATACGGTTGCTTGTCGGAGTTCAGCACCAATGCCACCTTGGGTCGCAGGCGCCGAGCACGGTTGATCGAGACGACCACCCCAATGCTGTTGTTACTGAGTTCGACCACGCTGCCGATGGGATAGATGCCCATGCACTGAATGAACTGCTCGACCAGTATCGGTTGAAAGTCTCGGCCGCGCCAGGAATACATCTTGTTCAGCGCATCGTGCGCGGATAGCCCGTTATGGTAGGAGCGGTCCGAGGTAATGGCGTCGTAGCAATCCACGATGGCCCCGACGGATCCAAACAGCCCGATCTCTTCGCCTTTGTATCCCGCGGCATATCCCCCGCCACTGAAACGTTCATGATGGTAGCGTGCCACGTCGATTGCGATGGAGGGGATACCGTGTGTCTGTTCCAGGATCTCGACGCCGTGCGGGACATGGCTCTTCATGAGCGAAAATTCCTCGTCGGTCAGCTTGCCCGGTTTATTGATGATTTCATTCGGGACTTTCATTTTCCCGATGTCATGCAGCAAAGCGCCGATACCCAGTAGATTGAGTTCTACATCGGAAAGATCCAGATGCCGGCCGAAGGCCAGTGCCAACACACAGACCCGCAGACTGTGCAAGGCGGTGTATTCATCCTTGTCCTTGAGCTGATTGAGACACATGAGCGCGTCAGGATTGCGGATAACGCTGTCCACCATGTCCGCCACGACTTTCTTGGCCGCCGTGGTATTGATGCTGCGGCCGAGCCGGACATCGCCCATGATGTTGTAAACGGTTTCACGGGTTTCCGTGACAATTTCCCTGGCATGACCAAGCTCCTCCTCGAGGGTGGTGACGTCCTGATACCGGGGTGGACGCCGGTGTCCCGGTGTGAACCGGTCGAGCACCTTTTCCAGTTTGACGATGCGCTTTTCTTCCACTGCCGGCGCGGCCGCGGGCCGTGGTTTGTTGTTGGCGGGCCTGTGTTTCGGATTAATGAGATAGCTTTGCTCCGTGTCGATGAAGACGTGCTTGCAGTAACGGGTAATTTGCTCGATCTGTTCATCGGACTCGATTTCGAATCCCTGGAACAGGAACGGCGTTTCGCGCCAATGACGATCCAGCTCGGAAACGTACATTCCCGGGCGCAGATCCTGAACGAAGATCTTCTTCTTCATATTGTCTAAAGATAGCAGCAAGAAATGAGCCAGAGAGGCTTATTTTTCAGCTGGTAAAAACGGGGAAATAGCTAGGATTTCTTCTTCTTTTCCAGTAAATCGTGGATCAACGGCGTGAGGATGATCTCCATGGCAAAGCCCATTTTCCCCCCGGGAACGACAATGGTATTGGGCCGTGACATGAATGAATCGTGGATCATGCTGAGAAAATAGGGGAAATCGACATTCTTGGGGTCGCGAAAGCGGATGACCACCAGGCTCTCATCGAGAGTCGGAATATCGCGCGCGATGAAGGGGTTGGAAGTGTCCACCACCGCCACGCGCTGAAAGTTTACGTGCGAACGCGAGAATTGTGGGGTGATGTAGTGCACGTAATCGTACATGCGGCGCAAAATGGTGTCGACCACCGCCTCCGCCGAATAGCCACGCTCGGCGGTATCGCGGTGAATCTTCTGAATCCATTCGAGGTTGACGATCGGGACCACGCCGACGAGCAGGTCCACCCACTTGGCCACGTCCACCCCGGCTTTGGCATCCACCACGCCGCCGTGCAGGCCTTCATAGAACATGAGATCGGTATCGCGCGGGATGTCTTCCCAGGGAGTGAACTCGCCGGCTTTGAAGTTCGTATTGAGGCGCTTGTTTTGTTCCGCCGCCTCGCTGTCATTGTGTAAATAGTAACGCTTCTTCCCGCCGCCGGTTTCACCGTAAGCTTTGAACTGTTTCTCCAGTTCGTCGAAAAGATTGGCCTCCGGGCCGAAGTGGCTGAAACGATGATTGTCGCTGGCCTCCGCTTGTTTCATGGCCGCACGCATTTCCGCGCGGTTGAAGCGATGAAAACTATCGCCTTCGACAATGGCCGGATTGATTTGCGCCCGCCGGAAGATATGCTCGAAGGCGCTTTTGACGGTGCTGGTGCCCGCGCCGCTCGAGCCGGTGATGGCAATAATCGGATGCTTCCTGGACATCGATGATAACCCCTTGGGCCGCTAAAGGCCGCACATTCTACCTCAGGGCATTCAGTGGTGACTACCAGGTGTTATGGCAGTCTACAGGTGCTCAAGCGATTATACGGCGGTATACCCGGGGTTGCCGGACACACCCTTGATCTTTGGCGTATACGGGCGCTGGATGCTGACAGTTTTCTTGGAACGCAGATAGTCAGCGACCACATCCCAGACGGGGGTCCCGGGTTCAATCGGCTGGACGCTGGCCCAGCCGGCGACTTTGTATTTTTTCGCCGGATCAAGCGGCTTGCCTTTCACTACCGCGTTCTGGATGCGTTTTCCGTGCAGCTTGTTGAGATCCAGCGTGTATTGCAGGCCGCCCACGCGTACCATGTCACCGCCTTGCTGGTAGTAGGGGTCGGGATGGAACAAGTTATCGGCGATGTCTTCCAGGACGACCTTGATCTGCTCGCCGGTGAGGTGATTGACTGTCGCCGTGGCATAAGTAATCGCCGTTTGGTCCATGAGATGTTCCATGGTGATGGCATCCCCCGGGAGCAGGGTCGTGCCCCAGCGAAACCCGGGCGAGAAAGCCATATCCGCGCCCTGCACCGCGAGCAAGGCCTCCACGATCAATTGATCGAACGTCCCGTTGAAATTGCCGCGCCGGTAGAGCAGTCCTTCGGTCACGGCGAGTTTTTCCGCCAGCTTGGCGGCGTACGGCGCCCGCACTTTTTCAATATGAGCGGACATATCCGCATCGGCGGGGAGGAGGTTGGCGAATACCGGCAGCAATTTGAAGCGGTAATCGGCCACTTTGCCGTTTTTGACATCGAGATCGAGCAGGGACAGGAACTTGCCGTTGGCGCCGGAGTTGATGACCAGCGTTTTGCCGCCGGGATTATTCACCAGTGACGGCGCCGGCATGGCGTCATGCGTATGTCCACCGACGATGACATCGATGCCGCGCACGCGGCTGGCCATTTTGAGATCCACGTCCATGCCATTGTGCGACAGTACGGCGACCACTTGCGCACCCTTTCCGCGCACTTCATCCACCATTTTCTGCATGCGGTCGTCGTTGATGCCGAAACTCCAATCCTCGAACATGTAACGCGGATTGGCGATCGGCGTATAAGGAAACGCCTGGCCGATAATGGCCACCGGAACCTTGTTGACCTCACGAATGACGTAGGGCTTGAAAATAAGCTCGCCCCACGTGGCATCGGTAACGTTCTGTGCCACAAAATTAATATGGCCCTTCAAGTCCTTCTCGATGATCTCCTTCACGCGCTCGGCGCCGTAGGTGAATTCCCAGTGCCCGGTCATGACGTCCACGCCGAGCAGTTTTTGCGCATCCACCATGTCTTGTCCCTTGGTCCACAACGCCGTGGCGGAGCCCTGCCAGGTGTCGCCGCTGTCCAGCAGCAGCGAGCGGTCGGGCCGGCTGGCGCGCAGGTTCTTGACCAGGGTCGCGATGTGCGCATAACCGCCGATCTTGCCATATCGGCGCGCGGCGTCTTCGAAATTAATATAGGTAAGCGCGTGTGCCTCGATTGAGCCCGGCTTGATGCCGAAGTGCTTCAGCAGGGCCTCACCGACGAGATGCGGCGGTTTCCCGCGGGACGCCGCGACACCGATATTGATATTCGGTTCGCGGTAATAGGTCGGGATAAGTTGCGCGTGGGAATCACTCATGTGCAGCAACGTCACGTTACCAAACGGTGGCACGTCGTAAAGGTTCTCCGGATTCCTGGTGTTGGCGTGCGCCTTGCGACCGATCGGTCCGCCTTCGAATACCAGGCCGGCGGCGGCGCCCATGGCAAGCAGTTGCAGAAATTCACGTCGGGACAGACTCATAGGTTTAGATGATCTCCAAAGGCAATCTGGCAATGAACAACATACATTCGGTGTCCAAACTTATTCTAAGACGCCCTGTAATTACAACATATTCCCCTATTGCAAAAAAAGAAAACCCGGCGTGAAAGCGCCGGGTTGTTGTGCCTCATGCCATAGTTAGTTGCGCATGGCCGGCGCCGTCAGGGGCAGGCCGCTGCTATTGAAGGTCTCATAAAGCTGAAGATTATTGTAAATATCGCTGCCGTGCTTGAACGGCTTGGCGCGCACCTGCGAGTTGCAGGTCACGTAGCGGCGATGCAGGGTCTCAATCCGGGCCCAGGCAATACGCTGGGCCGGCCAACCCGTGGGATGGCCCAGCGCGGCGCTGAGCGGCTGGTTGCCGCCGAAGTTCCGGCCCGCCAAGTCCATATGGCAATGGGCGCAGGCGAAATTGAGTTGGCCGCGGCGCTGCCACCAGAATTTCTTGCCCTCTTCGTAGGCCTTGATCGCGCCCGGAGCGGAGATATCGATCTTGATGCGCTGCCCCTGTGACAGGCTGTAAAAAGCCGCCGTCACCTCGGCCAGCTGCACGCGCGCCTTGGTGTCCTTATCAAGGTCGGCCGTCAGGAATTGAAAGTCCTCGCCGTTGCGTTTTGCACAATCCATGATGTCCATTTCCGCGGTGCGGATCATCTTCGAGGACTCGTCCCAGTAAGGGTAGCCCTGGGCGATGTTCTTGCCGCCGTTCTTGAAGCAGCTGGCGAAGGTCTTGCCGTTCTTAAACGGCTTCTCCCACAGCTTCATTCCGTTGGTCAGGCCGAATTCGTAGGGCGGGAATTCGTTCATCAGATTCCATTGGTCCCGGTATTCTTCATTGCCAGGCAGGGCATAGAGGCCATTTGCGAATTCATCGAATGGCACGGTTGGAAATTTCTTCTTGAAAAATGCCTGGAATTGCTTGAGATCGGAAGCCGGATCGGCCATAACGGCCGGCAGTGCTCCGGCGACAAGACCCATAGCAACCAGAGTCAGTAGTATTTTTTTCATCGCGGGTTCTCCTTTTGGTGAATTCACGGACCGGGGTTAAACGGTGCTCCTTATGAGCCGACAGTGGCTTCCCCGCCACCGCTTTTCCCCTGATTGTCGCTCCAGTTGATCTTGATTTTATCTCCGGGTTTGGCGCCCTTCAGCTTGATTCCAATCAGCGGATCTTTCGACACCGCCGGACCGAGATCGGTGGATACGACTTCCTTGCCGTTCACGGAGAAAGTCAATTTCTGGATGTAGTGTGCCGGAACCTTCTTGCTCTTGTCCTTGGGGTCCGAGCGCAGCCCGGTTTCCATTGGATGGTCAACCAGCACCAGGACGTCGGTTACACCGTCACGGGTTTTGGTCCGGATTTTCGTTGCAATGTCTGCCATGTCATTTTCCTCAGATATTTTCGTTTACCGTTTTCGTTATGACGTGAGGCTTACCCCCCACACCCGCCCGCCGTGACCTTGATGTTCTGCTTGGCCATGTGCAGCTTGCCACCGGCCTTGACGACGGCATACACGTCCGAGGTCGCGCCCATCTTCATGCGGGCGGAGAAAAAGCCGCTGGCCCCGGCGAAACTGGCGTGCGCCACCAGGGGGCTCGGGTTCTTCTCGACGAACACGGCAATCTCTTCCACGTTCGGGAGATCGGCCGTGACCTGGACCTGGACCTGGGAGCTGTTCTCGGCCTGGGTCGGGGCCTTGATCTTGACCGCGGGCGATTCGCTCATCTCGTCGGTGCCAAAGAGGGCCTTGATCGCGGCCTTAAGCTCCTTGGACTCGAAGGCACCCTTGGGCCATTCGGCGGCAAAGGCCCAGGGGGCACGGAACAGGCCAACGCTGCCGGCGCCGAGCAGCACGGCGGTGGCAAGCGTGTTTTTGAGGAACAAACGGCGGGGATGGTGAGTCACGGGATCCTCC
>JAOTWF010000120.1 GCA_029863005.1 Gammaproteobacteria bacterium
TTTGCAGCAGCTCCTGCAAGAGAGCGATGAATCCCAACGCCAAGGTGCGGCGTTGGTCGAGGGTGCGTCCTTTTCTTAAGTCCGCGTCGACCAGGACAATGCCTTTTTCCGGTTGCGTGACCCGGCCGAGGGAAAGATCATGGGTGCCGCATTCGTGGATGGAAATGCTGATGTGGTCGGTGCCCGTGTCCATGACCTCGGCAAAAAACTGCCTCACGCGCTTGGCCAATTCAACTTTCGTGGCGTCGGGGATGTGGCGGTTAATCTGGAATTGCAGATGCGGCATGCCTCCTCCGGGAACACGGGTGCGGGGGTAATTGAGGCAGAGTTATAACTGAACAGAAGTTTTGTTGGAAATCGCAGTCAGGACTAACCCCAAACACCGGGGAATTCTGAGGTGTTAGAGAGCGCAGGGGAATTCCAGACGCCGGGGACGGGCCATGGCGCTCGCTCGGTCTTGTTATTGAGACGCGGTGAACGCACCAGCGCGGAGGTTTCATTGCAAGACCTGACCCCGGTTTGAGGGGGACATGAGGGCCAGAGAAGCGTTGCTTTGAATATTGAAGCTTTCGCTCGCCGACCCGCATTCTCTCGGCCGACCTTAAGAAGCGGCAACACAGTTGCCTCCAATTTCCCGAAAAATTGCGGTGGGTCAAGGACCCGACCGCCCTGAATGTGTATATCTCCACGTGCTTGGTCTTCCGGAGAGTTCCTGCGGTACGACCGATGACAACCACCAAGAGAATCCACCGCAACGCCGCCTCGAAAGATTTGCCGGCACGCATGGTGCGCTCGCCCAGTCGCCGCGCCGTGCTCGTCTGCCTATTGCTAGGGTTCACGTTCTCCGCGGCTTGCGGCGGTGGTGGTGGCGACGGCGGGTTTACGCAACCTGCGGCGGAGGATCCGTTCTCCTTCGACGTCGCCATCGGGACACAAACCGCGTTCCAACTTTTAGGGGTCAGTGGCACGGTGACAGTAACGGGTGCACCGGGGGCGCCGTTGGTTTCCATCACGGGTGTACGACGTGTTGAGGCCGCCAGCGTGGAAGACGCCAACGCCCATCTCGCCGATCTGCAGGTTGATGTCAGCAGTACCGCGAACGAAGTGCTGGTCAAGACGGTTCAGCCCCAGTTCGCAGGGGGTCGGAACTACATCGTGAATTACACGATCGCTTTACCGGACCATCTCAATATCACCATCATGACCGTGAACGGTAAGGTTACGGTGCGTTCGCTCAACGGCAATTGCACGATCACGAGCATAAACGGGCCGATCGAAGTCGACGCGATCGTCGGGAACGCCATCTTGGCGCTGACGAACGGCAACATTACCGCCTCGGTGACGCTGCCGGCCACGGGGCAGATCGACTCGCGAGTCGCCAATGGCGACATCCGTCTTGCGATTCCGCAGACGACCTCGGCCCAGTTCTCGGCCACGGTAGCCATCGGCAGCATAGCGCTCACGAATCTTGTCCTGTCCAATGAAGTGATCACCCCCACGTCGCACAGCGGCGTGCTGGGCAGCGGCAACGGGACGATCGCGTTGAATGCCGCGATCGGCAGCATTACGGTGCAAGGGTTCTAGCATCGGCGGTGGAAAACAAACGGTGCCGACGATCTTGGGAGTTTTTTCTCCGACCCCAGGTATACGGTTGCCGCACCTGCCCGTTCTGTGGGTTCAATCAGTTCACCGTCTGCAAACATTGCCATCAGCCGACTTATGTTTATGGCCATTTCTGCCAGGAATGCAGTCAACAAATTTAATCAGCGGAGCAGCACATTGAAAAAACTAACAGCCTCCCCGACATGATCATCGGCTGGGCCTTGGCGGGGTTGGCGGTGGGGAGGTTCGTGGTGACGAGGGAATGAGATTAATTGAGCCTGGCCCGTTTTAATTTATTATTCCGTTAATTCTCTTTTAGTCGGTTCGCTTTTCGTCGAGAAGAAGCTTAGCCCGGTAACCAGGACATGCCGGTGCTCCCATTCGCCGCTGAATTTCCGTGATTGCAGTCGATAACCCAGCTTCCACTTCACGCCCTTCGTCCAGAACTTTGAGATACCCAAGGTCAGCCAGTTTTCATTTAACATACTGTCAGTGAGATCGTAAAAAAATTCTTCTTCGACAAAAGGAGTCAGTTCGTAGCCGGTGATGGTGCGCCGCGACCGCCAGACCGACTCGTTGCGGTAGCGCACCCGGTCTTTCGCATTGCCCTCGAAGTAACGCCATTCGATCCGGTTCCGGTTCGAGAAATGGCTCTGACCCAGCTGGCCGATCCAGTACAGCGCGAACATGGGCCGGTATTCCTGGCGCCAGTGATTGCCCAGCTCGAGGAAAGCGTGGCGATAGCCGGCCTCGACCGCCCAGGGGCCGGCCAGCGTATACCGGTAGTTGCCATCCACGTAACCGAAGAAAGTATCGGAGAACCCGTCACGGGTCACCAGGTTGGCGCGGCCCACGAAGAAGGAGCGGTCATCCAGCTGATGAAGGATAAACAGGTTGTGACTGGAACCGGTGTCCGCTGCCAGCGCCGGGGTAAAGGCGGCCGCTGCAGTGATCAAGGCGAAGATGGCCCTGAATAGATTTGTGTCGCTCATTTAGTAAACAACTATCGCACGCGTTGCGCCAGGGCGACTTTCGTGGCGTCGAGGATGTGGCGGTTAATCTCGAAACTCAGATGTGGCATCTTGCCTCCGGGGAAACGGGGCCGTGGTTGAAGTGAAAACGTAAAGCTATATTAGCGAGAACTGTGATCTGACCCCATTTATTCATTTATTCCGGCGGCTCGAGCGCACGGATTTGGTCGAGTACAGCCACGAAACGCGAGCCGAAATTGGTCAACCGATATTCCACCCGCGGCGGTATCTCCGCGTAGGAGTGCTTGGAGATAATTTCGTAACGCACGAGCTTGCGCAATCGTTCGTTCAG
>JAOTWF010000121.1 GCA_029863005.1 Gammaproteobacteria bacterium
GAGGCGCAAGCGACGCAAAAGGTTTCGTTCGGGCCGGTAAGACCATACTTGATCCCCACCGCCGCTGCCGGGGCGTTCGGCATGACCATGGATACTTCGAATGGATTGAACCGGATCCCATGACTTAACTGTTCGACAACGCTTTTCAGCATTTCCCGGCTCTCGGCTGGGGCCTTTTTCTCGACATATTCCGAGAGAACGGCGCGTGGATTGCGCAAGAGATGGTGGGTGTGGTTTTGGAGAAATGTGAACGCACCCCCAAGTCCGGTTCCGAAAAATACCCCAGACCGAGCACTGTCGTTTCCAATCAGCGTGAAAGCACGAACACGATCTTTGGCTGACAATGCTTCAAACCCGGCATGTTCCAGTGCCTGGCGCGCTGCAGCGAGCGACAGCATGGTCACCGGGTCAAGTTGCAGCCGCTCGCTTTTCGCGATACCCAGGGACTCGGGGTCAAACCGCGGCAGCGGTGACCACAGGCGCGACCGGTAGTCGGCGTGACGATTCCAGTGTGTGGGAATGGGCGCAACTGATGATTTTCCAATGAGACAGTGATGCCAAAAATCGTCCACACCCGTGCCGATCGGGCTGACGACACCGACTCCGGTGATCACCACACGTCGATTCATACCGGGGCGGGTTCTTCCAACTTCCTCTGGATAAATTCTATGACGTCCTTGACTGTTTCAAGCCCATCCGCTTCTTCCGGGGGGATGGAACGCTGAAATTCATCCTCCAGCGCGATAAACAGCGTCATTTGCTTCAGCGAATCCACCTGGAGTTCATCGCGCAACGAGACATCCGGTCTTAATTCATTTTGTTTCAGATCCAATACTTCGGAAATTACACTAAGCACTCGCTCCTGAACACTGGTATTCATAAATAGTAAATCCCTGAGTTAAAGAACCGGCAATTATTATTACCTGGTTATCATTGCGAATATCAATTAACAGTTGCCTGGGTGTTAAGGCGGACAACACGCCAGTCCGCGCGGCGATTGAGCGCTTCGTCTTCGACAGAGAGGCGCAGACTTTCCGGTAGCGGTGCAAAGTTAATGTCGTAAGTTTCTCGGCGCAAGGCAACATAGTCTGGCAGAGCGTCCACCCGTATTCTGTCGTAGCCTCCCGCCATTGGGTGCCTTCGCAGGCCCGCGGTATATCGGCTGAAGACGGCAAAGCGCAGGTCATCGTCTGGCAGTCCACCATTCTTTAACAGAAATCCGTAATATTGGGTATAGCTGCGGTAAAGCAACTCCTCGAGGCGTTCGCGCGAGAGGCGTGGGTGCGTCCAGGTAGCACAGCTGCCATCGAACCGGTCGAGATTTATCTCCGTGATTCGTCCTTCCGCGCGAAAATCGTCATACTGTTCCGTGCCGGGGATTGGCGTGAGGATATAAAACGATGCGATTCTGGGGTGCAGTGTCTTCAAGATTTCAAGGTGGTGCTGGATTTCCTGTTCATCATCGTCGGGGAATCCAATGATATTGGAAAAATGGGGACGAATCCCGGCATTGTTGCACAGGCGAATGATCTCAGCATAGCTTTCCGGATGATTGTGATACTTGCCGGCGGCCTTAAGCGTCTTGCGGTTAAAGGATTCGACGCCCACGAACATCTCATAACACCTTGCCTTGCCGAGCAATTCGACAAGCGCGGGATCCTTTGCGATCTGAGTATCGCATTGGCAATAAAACTTCAGGCCCAAGTCTTCGTCAATCATCGCCTGTAGCAATTCGCGGGCTTGGGGAAACTTGTTGAAATTATCCGATACGAACTTGACGATTTTAACGCCGCCACGTTTAGCGCGCCGCAAACTTTCAAGGGTGCTTTCAACCGTCGGGCTGCGCACTTGTTGCCCGGAGATCTTGATGACGGAGCAGAAATTACATTTATATGGGCATCCCCGAACGGGATAAAGACCAAGTATGGGAGCGCCGTATCGTGTGAGATCGGCTGAACTGGGAGGATTGATCACCAGATCCGGCAACTGTTCTGTCCAACGACGTCCCGCCCCATACACGGGCCGCAGCTCTCCCGCCAGCGCATCCTCCAGAATCTGTGGCCAGATCAACTCCGCCTCGGCCAGGGCGAAACTGACTCCCCGGCCCTGAAGAGAGGTGGTATCGCAGGTCATGGGATGCGGTCCGCCAATGACGCAATGGCGCACGCCGCGATGGCGAGCGTAGGCTGCCAAATCTAGCGCGCGATGTAACTGGTGGGACTGGACACCTACAAGCGCAACCAGCGTGATTACCTGAGGATCCTGGTGCAGCAATTGGAAGTAGCTAAGATCCTGCCATACGTACTCGTCGATGGTGTGGACTTCCACCGGTATGTTGTCGATAGTCTTAGGAGTCAAGCTGGCGATATGCCACAAAGTGGCATTGGGCATGTATCCCTTTCTGAACCTCTCTACCGATCCGTCAATGCCATACTTGCTCGGCTTGATCAATACGACTCGAAGTTGAGTCATGCTAGTCCTTTAGCCATCGTGCAATTCCCTGTGTTCACGCTTACCTAATTGGTGCACAAGTCAGTACGCTGATTCCTCCCTTATACCCTACGTCCCTGCCCCATTGCTATAACCGTGAATTGAGGGGGATAACCATGACCCATTGGATAACGAGTTATTGACACATTGCGCCTTCAGTAAACACGGCGTATTACAGCGGAAATTGTGAAGTGGTGGAAGGGGCTCGTTCCATCCAGTGATTAATGGTGCTTATCTCGAAGCAGATTTATCTGATAGGTAAATACTGGATTATCCGGATATGTCCTGTTGGGGAATTTTGTCCGAATTGCTCTCCGGCCGCGACCAGATATTGATAGCGTCGGCGATACGGTCGAGCGATACCACTTGGCCCACGGCGCCAAGGCGGATCGCTTGTTCCGGCATCCCG
>JAOTWF010000014.1 GCA_029863005.1 Gammaproteobacteria bacterium
CCGTGCAATATCCAATGAGACGCCGTCCACCGCTTTGACGTGGCCCACGACCCGCTTAAACACCCCTTTGTGGATCGGGAAGTGCACCTTGAGATCGTGCACCTGCAGCAGCGTTTCACCAGCCTTGCTTGTTTTCGGCGATGGGGGCCTGCCTGTTTCCCGGCGTGAGACCGGCGCGGCCACCGGGACGGACGCCGTGGGATCGTACAAATGACAGCGCACTCCCCGCCCGGCTTTGTCAATCCAGGCGGGAAGTTTCATGCGACAAAGCTCCCAAGCAAGATCGCAACGCTCGACAAACCGGCAGCCACGAAATTCCTGATTCAGCGACGGAACGCTGCCCCGAATGACTTCGAGCGTATTGCCGCGCTGTATCCGCCCCGGTATGGAGCGGAAGAGTTTTTGCGAATAGGGATGTTGCGGGGATGAAAAAAACTTCTTCTGCGGTGCGAGCTCCACAATTTGCCCGGCATACATGACCGCCACCCGGTCGGCCATCTCGGCCACGACACCGAGGTCGTGCGTGATGAGCAGGATGGCCATGCCCGTTTTCTTTTGTAGCTCCCGGAGTAAGGCCAAGATCTGCGCCTGGATGGTGACGTCAAGCGCCGTCGTCGGCTCATCGGCAATCAGCAAATCTGGCTCGGACGTGAGCGTCATGGCGATCATGACGCGCTGTTTCATGCCGCCGGAGAGCTGAAACGGATATTCGTCGTAGCGCCGCGCGGCATCGGCAATGCCCACGGCCTTGAGCAGTTCGGCCACCTTGGCCCTCTTTTGCCCACGACTGAGTTTGTCACCCCCGGGGATAGCCTCGCTGATTTGCTCGCCCACCGTCAGCACGGGATTGAGCGAGGTTTGTGGCTCCTGAAATATCATGGCCATGCGACGTCCGCGAATAGTGCGCATGTCCCGCTCGGGCAGTGCCAGGACGTCTTGCCCACGCAGCTGCGCTTGTCCCGAGACGATTCTCCCCGCTGGCTCCGGCACCAATTGCAACAACGACAGCGCAGAGATGGACTTCCCGCAACCGGATTCGCCGAGCAAAGCCAGCGTCTCGCCAGAGGCGATGTGGAAGTCAATTCCATCTACCGCGCGTACCGTTCCCTCGGGGGTGTCAAACCAGGTCTTGAGGTTTTCAACCTTAAGCAAGTTTTCGCTCGCGGCGATCTTTTTCATTTTCTCAGCCTCGGATCAAAGGCATCGCGTACGGCATCAGAAAACAGATTGGCCGCCAGCACCAAGGCGAACATAAACACGAACGCCGCCGTCAGGCTCCACCAGACGATGGGCTCGCGCGCCATCTCGAGCCGCGCGCTCACGATCATATTGCCCCAGCTGTTCATGGTCGGGTCAACACCAACGCCTACATACGCCAGCACCGCCTCAGCCAGCACCAATCCGCTGAAATCCAGCACAACCGTAATCAGGATAATATGCATGACGTTGGGCAGGATATGGCGTGCCATGACTGTCGCGTGGCTCGCGCCCAGCGCCCGGGCCGCCTGGATGAAATCCACTTCGCGCAATTTGAGTGTCTCACCTCGCAGCAAGCGGCAAAGGCTGGTCCAGCTGGTGACGCCGAGGATCAAACACAGAAATAACAACCGGGTATCCGCGCGCTGAGTGGTGCTGGTGAACGATTCGGGATTGGTTTCGATATACAACTGCAGGCTCAGAATGGCCGCGGCGATCAAAAGCACGCCGGGAATCGAACTCAAGGTGGTATAAACGTACTGGATGACGTCATCCACCCAGCCACGAAAGTATCCGGCCATGATGCCAAACAAAGCAGCGAACGGAAGCATGACGAGCGTGGTCAGCGTGCCGATCACGAGGCCGGTGCGAATACTCTTAAGCGACTTGTAAAACACATCCTGCCCGGCTTGGTCTGTCCCGAAAATATGATAAGTGAGCGACAGGTAACCGGCATTCGTTGCCAACATTATCAGTATTCCCACGGTAATCAGGACAGTGCGCCAGGGTATATCGCCCTCGCCGCGCATCAATCTGCCTGCTGCCTGCGCCAACGTCTCTTCCCTTTTCTGCCGGATCAGCAAAAATCCTCCCACGAGCAACAGCCAGAACCCCAAACCGGCCAGGGTGGCGGTTCCTGCCCGAGAGGCAATATCCCCGCCGCGCTCTGCTTCATTTTTCAGGTGAGCACCACCGTAAAGCAGGCGCGGGTATTCGCGCGCATGCCGCCCGTCTGGGTATTCCACGGTTTCCTTGGTGTAGGCCTGCATGGCGAACGGCGCGGAATAGGTTTTTTCCGTGCGCGCGCGCAAGGGCATCGCAACCTTGTCCAGCAGACTCAACTCCACATTGGAATAAACCGGTTCACCCGAATTCTGTCGGTCTTGCAATGGTCGGTAATGGATGGAATCCATCAGGCCGATCACCACGTAAGCGCACAAAATGACCAGTGAAGCCATGGCCAAGGGACGGCGCGCCACCTGGCGCCAAGGTACACGCAAATGCTCGTGGCGCAAGGTATAAACGCCAAACGCCAAGATGGATCCCATCAATACAAATATCAGGAAGTCGGTCCACAATATTTCGATCTGGAATGGCATTCTGTCACTCGAAGCGAACGCGCGGATCCACCAGCGTGTAGGTGATGTCGGTCAAGATCAGGCCTACGATGTACAGCACCGAACCCAGGAAAACCATGGCGCGCACGATGGCAAAGTCTTGCGAATGGATGGCATCGATGGTGTAACTGCCCAAACCAGGAATAGAGAAGAAGGATTCAAGAATGAGGCTTCCGGTAAAAAGCAGCGGAATGACCACTACCACTCCGGTAAGAATCGGAATCATGGCGTTCTTGAGCACATGGCGGAACAGCACGCGCAGCTCGGACAGTCCTTTGGCGCGGGCGGTGCGCACGTAATCCTTGTTGATCTCCTCGAGAAAAAAGGTACGGTACAATCGTGTGCTGGCGCCGATACCACTGATCACACCGACTATTATCGGAAGTACCAGGAATTTGATGGCATCCCATCCCACGTCATAGCCCGAGATAGGCCACAAACGCAGAAGTAAACTAAGCAGGTACTGCCCACCAATGACATAAAAAAGCGATGAAATTGACATCATCGCTACGCACAACACCACACCAGAGGTGTCTAGATAGGAGCCACGGAAAAATGCCAGCAACATCGCGAAAGTAATTTGCACAAATATTCCAACAATAAAAATCGGCAGCGCTATGGCTAGACTGGGCCACATGCGCTGAGAAATGTCGTATCCGATATCACGGCCTTGGTCAGAACGACCAAAATCGAATACAAAAAGCTTCAAGGAATGGCGGACAAAAATGGTGTCGGTGAGTTTTTCCATTCCGGGTTTGCTGCCGTGGTAAAGCAGCGGTTTGTCGTAACCACGGTCTTCCTTCCACTTGACGATGGCCTCGGGCGTAACCCGTTTCACACCGAGATGAAGACGTGCCATGTCATCCGGACTGTTGACGAAAAAGAACAACACGAAAGTAAGCAGGTTCACCCCTATCAAAATCGGGATGGCATAGGTCACGCGGCGGATGATGTAGCCGATCATCGGCGTCGGGCCCGTTCTTTTCTTCGATAGGTGACGATCGCCGGCAACGCGCCTGCCGCCAGCACCCCCAGCACCAGGGCCACGGGCCAGATCACCGGGCGATTCCAGGCCGCGCGCAACTCCTCGCGTTTGACCGGATCAAGACGGACGTATTTTAGCGTGTTGTTCGCCATGTTGTGTGGCTTGGTGTTGGACATCCAGGCATGCTCGAGCAAAAACTGCTTGGGGTGCATGCCCCAAATCCAGGGGGCGTCACGCCGGGCGATGTCGATCATCTGGTCGATTATTGCCTGCCGTTCGGGGGTGTTCTCCATATTCTTCATTCGCTCGAACAGGCGGTTGAATGCCGGGTTATCGTAGTTCGAGGCATTTTCACCATTTTCCCCGACTTTCTTGTTCGGCCCGTAGAGCAAAAAAAGGAAATTTTCCGGGTCGGGATAATCCGCGTTCCAGCCCCAGTCGAAGATCTGCGCGTCGCCCTTGCGCATCTTTTCCTGGAAGCGGTTGTAATCGGTGGCTCGCACCACCAGCTGGATGCCAAGCTTCTTGAATTGTTTGAGCATCCAGTCGAGCTGAGCCTTGCGTTCCGGGCCAATGGCCGGTGTTTCGTAGTTGATCGAAAGTGAGTTACCAGTCGCGGCATTCACACCGTCCGGGTATCCCGCCTCCTTCAGCAACTGGCGCGCATATTCAATTGGCTTGCGCCGAGGCTTGCCTTCCGCCCAATCGTAGACATACGGATTGATGCCGGCTCTCCCCTCGCGGTACCCAAAGATGCCCGGCGCCAGTGGGCCCTGTGCAGCGATCCCGCGGCCGTTCTCGAAGATGGTAATCTGCTCCTCGAAGTCCACCGCGATCGATATAGCCTGGCGCAACTTGCGCGCCCGTTCGGTATACCCCCCGACCACCGGATCGAGCATGTTGAAGCCAAGGTAATAAGTCGAGGCGGCCACGCTGGTCAGCAACCGGATGCCTTTTTCTTTCATCGTGTCGCTGACATCAGTATCGCCCTCACTGGTGAAGCGGATGGCCTGGTCGAAACCTTCCGGCTGCACCCCAGATCGATCGTAGTAACCTTGCAGAAATTTGTTCCAGCGCGGAATACTTTCCTTGTCCAGGTTGAAGATGACTTTATCGATGAAGGGCAAGCGCTGGCCCGCATCCAGTAACAATCCAGACGGGCCGTCACCCGGTTCGCCTTCGGTGGGATAAGATTCCTCGTGATAGTTCGGATTGCGCTCCATTACCATCTGACGGTTGGGATTGTTGACGGTCAACGTGTAGGCGCCACTGCCGACGGGGTACCAATCGAGCGTGATATTTTTATCCGCCATGCCGGGCTGGGAGAAAAATCGGTCCACTTCTGGTGCCATCGGGGCGAAAAACGGCATCGCCATCCAGTAAAGCAGTTGCGGGTATTTACCATGAAGTTTCACACGATAGGAGTAGCGGTCCACCGCTTCCGCGCCGGCGAGCGGGAATTTTGAAAGATCGAGATAAACCCCAGAATCGCGTCCAACGGCGATTTCATCATGGGCCTGCTTCAGGGTCGTCGCGTACTCTTTCATCCCCACGATGTAATCGTTCATAACGCTCAAGATCGGGGAATGCAGCTTGGGATGGGCCAGGCGTTTGATCTGGTACACGTAGTCAGCGGCGACCAGTTCGCGCGTGCCGGTGTGGGGGAAATCACCAATAGCACGCAGCCCCTCGATATCTCTCGGGCTCAAATCATGATAGAGATACCGACCGTCGGCATCGCGCGCGAAAGCCGGATGCGGTTGATAGAGAATGCCGGGGCGAATCCGGATCTCATAGACGCTAAAGGCGATTGCCTCAGGAGAAGCATCGCGTGGCAGGCGGTGGCCTTGTTTGTCGAGATAGATGGGCATGGGAACGGACTCCGCCGTGAGCGGGATCAGCGTGTACGGCCGTTTCAGATAGTGATATTGAAACGGAGGCTCGTAGATTTGCGCAATGAAAAGATATTCATTGGAACTGTAGGAACGCGCGGGATCGAAGGTTTTGGGGCGCTCGCGAAAGGCGGAATAAAGGATATTTTTTCCGGCATCCTCTTCCGGATAAGGATTGTTCCAGGAAGCTGCGGCAGCACTGGACGCAAAGAAAGAAATGGCCAGTAAAAGGATGCGTATCGCGTCGGGGCGTTTCATGCTTCCTGACTGCGTCCTCCCACCATGTCCATTGTGTCGGAAAAGAGTGCCGACGGCACCATCAATATATCAAATTCCTTTGCCTACTCCCTCTTCCCGCGAACGTGGATTTTCGCTACTGTAGCGGCAAATAGTTGCTGGATGCGCTCGATATCTGCAAGGCACATCCCGATTTGAACCAATAAGTCGGTGGAGAACGTTGATGAATGACAAGACGAGCAAAGCAGGGCTACGTTAATGGGGTTTCTGGCAGGCAAGCGGGCGTTGATAGTGGGCGTAGCGGGAGATCGGTCTATCGCCTGGGGAATCGCCAAGGCCATGCACCGGGAAGGCGCCGAGATTGCCTACACCTATCAGAACGAAAAATTGCGGGAACGGGTCGCGAAGCTTGCAGCCCAGACCAAGTCCGACATCCTGATTCCCTGTGATGTCTCGAGCGACGAACAGATCGAAGCCGTGTTCACCCACCTGGATGATTTCTGGGATGGACTGGATATCATCGTGCACTCCGTCGCCTTCGCCTTGCGCGAACAGTTGTCTGGTAACTTTGTGGACGTCACGACACGCGAGGGGTTCCGTGTCGCACATGAGATCAGCTCTTTCAGCCTCACGGCGCTGGCCAAGGCCGGTCGCGCCATGATGCAGGGCCGCCAAGGCTCAATGTTGACGCTGACTTACATTGGCGCGGAGCGCTCCGTTCCGAACTACAACATCATGGGGCTCGCGAAAGCCAGCCTCGAAGCTAACGTGCGCTACCTGGCACAGGCGCTCGGCCCGGAGGGAATCCGCGTCAACGCGATTTCCGCCGGCCCAATCCGAACACTTGCCGCGGCCGGGATCACTGATTTCAAGAAACTATTGGACTACAACGACAAAATGGCGCCGCTCGGGCGCGGCGTGACCATCGAAGAAGTGGGAAACGTGGCGGCGTTTTTGTGCTCGGATCTCGCCTCCGGTATCACGGGTGAGATCACCTACGTGGATGGCGGATTCAATACTATTGCCATTGGACTCGACTACGCCAAGCTGCTGGAATAATACCGATCAAAGCTGATCGGGATAGATCTTGATATCCGCGTTCTGCCGCAATCCAGACCGGTAGTTCGTGAAGTACTCATTACCCCGTCGTGCCTCAAGCATCTCGCGAATCTTTTTCTCCAGATCAGCACTCTGCTTCGACGTGGCGTTACGTACGCGAGTCAGCGCCATCAGCGCATAACCCCGTTTGTCCAGGTCGACCAGGTCATAAACCGGTTTATCTCCTTCGGGACGCTTTGAACGGAAAACGTGATCCACGAGGCGAGAATCCACCCCAGCGGCTTCCTGGCGAGAAATCATTCTCGGCGGCTGCCATTTCAAACCGCGTTTTGCGGCAATGGTATTGAGCGATCCGCCGGCACGGGCTTCGCGCAATATTTCATCACCGATCTCGCGGGACTGCTGCTGCGCTCGCTCCTGCTTCAGCAGAAGCTCGATTTGTGGACGCACTTCCGTAAGCGGTTTGCGGCCGGCGGGACGACGGTCGGCCACGCGTATGGCCACCAAGGTATCGGCACTGATATCGATGGCATCACTATTGCGCGTCTGGCTCAGCACATCCGGTTCGAAAGCGGCCTGCACGACCTTAGGGTTCGCGGCGATCCCGGCCCCACCGGCAAGGGTAAACCAGTCGCTCTTCTGAATCTCAAGCCCGAGCGCTTTAGCGGCCGGGACAAGACTATCCGGCTGCTCGTAAACAAGATTGCGTAACTTCTCCGTTTTGTCAAAAAATACTTCCTCGCCCTTCCGACGGCGGATGATGTCAACCAGCTCTTTTCGAACCTCGGCAAGCGGTTTACGTTTTTCCGGTGTGTGCGCAGTGAGTTTGATCACGTGATATCCGTAGAGGCTGCGCACGGGTTGACTGACTTCACCCGGTTTCAGCGTGAATATTGCGTCCTCGAGTTCTTTGGGCAATACGCCACGACGGATTTCACCCAGATCTCCTCCCAGTGGTGACGTCGTGGTGTCCTCGGAATATTTCTTGGCCAAGCCGGCGAAATCCGAACCGCTTCGGGCCTGTTTGGCGATTTCCTGAATTTTGGCGAAAGCTTCTTTAGACTTTTCATCGCCAGCCTGTGAAGGCAGGGTAATCAGGACATGGCTAGCGCGGCGTTTTTCAAGAGTCACGTAGCGGGCCGCCTCTTCGGCATAGACCCTGTTCAATTCCTCATCCGAAGGTTGATAATTTTGATTCTGGTCGGCAGCGGAAAGGCGCAGGTACTCGATACGCACTTGTTCAGGGAACTGAAACATCTCGGGATGTGCTGAATAGTACTTTTCGATGTCGGCCGACGTGAGCGTAATCTTGGCCATCTGCGGCTCGATGCCGATCAGAACAAATGCGATTTCCCGCTCTTGTGACAACAGGCGCGCGATTTCAGCAATTTCGGATTGGGTGATGATTCGGCTTTCACTGATGCCGGCCTGAAGGTGGGTGACAAGAATTTCATCGCGCACCCTGGCTTCAAACAGCTTCGGGCTCAAGCCTTCCCGACGCAGCAAGGCCTCGTACAGGCTCGCGTCGAATTTCCCGTCACGCTGAAAATTGGGCTGATTCCGTATAATTTCAGCCAACTGCACATTGCCGACACGATAGCCCTGAAGCTCGGCATTCCGAATAATCAGCGCCTGGTCAATCATATTGCTGAGAATGGACTGTTTGAATTGGGGATTATTGAGGGTTTTCGGCTCCACCTTTCCACGCAGCCGATCGATTTCGTTGCGGAAATCATTCTGGGTGATGTCCATGCCATTGACCTTGGCGATATTGATCTGGCCCCCGGTATCAAAATAAGAGTTAACACCCCATAGTGCAAACGGAATGGCAATCAAAGCGACAATAAAAGCAGCAATGATCCCCTGGGTTTTTTCACGGATGGCGGTAAGCATGAGGCGGCTACTTTACTGGGGCTCCGTATGAGCATCAAATCGGATGTAATGTTGATTCAGTAAACGAAAGGGCGAGGAATGAGCCTCGCCCGGCATGCATAGTTAATGGCGGAGCGGACGGGACTCGAACCCGCGACCCCCGGCGTGACAGGCCGGTATTCTAACCAACTGAACTACCGCTCCCGGTCTCTTGGTGGGTGCTGAGGGGCTCGAACCCCCGACATTCGCCTTGTAAGGGCGACGCTCTACCAACTGAGCTAAGCACCCGGAGGCGAAACGACCCCCAAAGGGGCGGCTAGTTTAAGGCATCCTTCAGGCCTTTGCCAGACTTGAATTTGGGTGCCTTCGAGGCCGGGATGGTAATCAACTCACCGGTGCGGGGATTGCGTCCGGTGCGAGCCGACCGGTTGCTGACGGAAAATGTTCCAAAACCGGAAAGTGTCACGGAGTCACCATCGCGCAACGTATTAGCGATGGTGTCCAGTACCGCCTCAACGGCACGAGCGGCGGATGCCTTGTTGAGTTCAGTAGATACAGCAACTCTATCGATCAGATCGGTTTTATTCACGTTAGCTCCTTGCAGGTTGTGGTGAACAGGTACCCGAAAAGCCAATGCTGCTGAGACCAAACGGCACGCCCGGAAAATCCAAGACGTGTCGCAGGTTTTATACAAGCGTGGAAAATCGTTGTCAAGAAAGATATACACGGCGCGGTATATCGAAACATCGCGTCGTGCACTTCAAAGACATCAGGAACATCTCCCTCGCATGAAGGGGAACACGCCGCTTCGCCGTCAGTGTGTTCGTACTGGCTTGGCGGCGTCGTGCGGTTCAGGAGGCTTGGCAGCCTCCGCGAGCTTCGACTCGTCCAGCGGCTCGGGTATGTGCTCGAGCGCTGCTTCCAGAACCTGATCGATCCATCTTACAGGACGGATATCCAGACTGTCACGGATGTTTTTCGGTATTTCCGTGAGGTCCTTGCGGTTCTCCTCCGGGATCAATACCACTTTGAGATTGCCGCGATGGGCCGCGAGCAGTTTCTCCTTGAGACCGCCAATAGGAAGGACCTCCCCGCGCAGCGTGATCTCACCGGTCATGGCCACCTCGGCGCGTACCGGAATCTTGGTTAGTGCCGAAACCATGGCAGTGCACATGGCAATGCCGGCGCTCGGACCGTCCTTGGGTGTGGCACCCTCGGGAACATGGACGTGAAAATCATGCTTCTGGTAAAAATCCGGCATGATGCCCAATTTTATCGCGCGTGAGCGCACAACACTCATGGCCGCCTGGATGGATTCCTGCATGACATCCCCGAGCTTGCCGGTGATGGTGAGCTTGCCCTTGCCGGGGACGATAGTCGACTCGATGGTGAGCAATTCACCGCCGACTTCGGTCCATGCCAAACCCGTGACCTGGCCGACCTGATTGCTCTGCTCGGCGGTGCCATACCGGAAACGTCGCACGCCAAGATACTTTTCCAGGCCTTTGGGCGTAATGGAAACCACTTTTTCCGCCTTATCCTTCAGGAGCAGCAGGTACTTGGTGACTTTGCGGCAGATCTTGGCGATCTCACGCTCAAGATTTCGCACACCCGCTTCTCGCGTGTAATAACGGACGATGTCGCGGATCGTCTTTTCCGATAAATGCAGTTCTTTATCCTTAAGTCCGTTGTTTTTGAGTTGTTTAGGAATAAGGTAGCGAATGGCGATGTTCACTTTCTCGTCCTCGGTATAGCCCGATAGACGGATGACCTCCATGCGATCCAGCAAGGGGGGCGGAATATTCAGCGTATTGGCAGTGGCCACGAACATGACATCCGACAGGTCGTAATCGACCTCAAGATAATGATCGTTGAACGCATGGTTCTGTTCAGGATCCAGAACCTCCAGCAATGCGGAGGAAGGATCACCACGAAAATCCATGGCCATTTTGTCCACTTCGTCCAACATGAAAAGCGGATTGCGCACCTTCACCTTGGAAAGGTTCTGAATAATCTTTCCCGGAAGGGAGCCAATGTAAGTACGGCGATGGCCGCGGATTTCTGCCTCGTCACGCACGCCACCGAGCGACATGCGCACGAACTTGCGGTTCGTGGCGCGCGCGATTGACTGACCGAGAGAGGTTTTGCCGACACCCGGCGGGCCGACTAGGCACAGGATCGGGCCTTTGAGTTTAACCACGCGCTGCTGTACCGCCAGATATTCAAGAATACGTTCCTTGACCTTATCGAGCCCGTAGTGATCCGCTTCCAGAATTTCCTCAGCTTTGCTGAGATCCTTCTGGATCTTGCTGCGCTTTTTCCACGGAACGTTGAGGAGCCAGTCAATGTAATTGCGCACGACGGTGGCCTCAGCCGACATCGGCGACATCATTTTCAGCTTCTTCAGTTCGGACTCGGCCTTTTCGCGGGCTTCCTTGCTCATGCCCGCCTTTTCAATCTTCTTCGCCAACTCCTCGGCCTCGTTCGGGCCGTCTTCGAGCTCGCCCAGTTCCTTCTGGATCGCCTTCATTTGCTCGTTGAGATAGTACTCACGCTGACTTTTCTCCATCTGGCGCTTGACGCGACCGCGGATACGCTTTTCAACCTGCAACAGGTCGATTTCGCTCTCAAGTACGGCGAGTATTTTTTCCAGGCGTTCACGCACATCCTGAACCTCCAGGATCTGCTGCTTGTCTTCAATCTTGAGTGACAAATGCGCCGCCACCGTGTCCGCGAGGCGGCTCGGATCATCAATGCCCGCGAGCGAAGTAAGAATCTCGGGAGGAATTTTCATGTTGAGCTTGACGTACTGGTCAAACTCATTCAGCACGGAGCGCATGAGCGCCTCGCCTTCCTTGTCCGTGAGTGGCAAGGCTTCGAGCAACGCCACTTGGGCGGAGAAGTAATCTTCCGTTTCAAGATATTTTTGCAGCACCGCGCGGCGTTCACCCTCCACCAGGACTTTAACGGTGCCGTCCGGCAGTTTCAGTAATTGCAAGATGCTGGCAATGGTGCCGATGGTGTGGATGTTATCCGTCGTCGGATCATCGTCCGAGGCGCTCTTCTGCGCCACCAGCATGATTTGCTTGCCGGATTCCATGGCCTGTTCCAGGGCGCGAATGGATTTACGCCGGCCGACGAACAATGGAATGACCATGTGCGGGAACACGACGACGTCGCGCAACGGAAGAACCGGAAGATTTGTCTCCGATCCAGATACGATCACGGCTCGTTTGGTTTCTGGCATTAGCGCTTTAATCACTATGGTGGTGGATTACTTCAAGTTTGGGGGCTAAATGCCCTGATTTCAATGTTTCACCGGATAATTTTTTCGAGAAATATCATGTTTGGATCGGGCCTGCGACAAATGGTACATATGACCTTATAAACTGCAGTTTGCATAAAAAACCCCGCGGTCGGCGGGGTTCTTTTTGTTAGTCCAGTATTTCACTTACTGGTTAGCCGATGCCCGCCGCTTTTCTTGCTCATCATTGTCGACATAAATCACCAGCGGTTTGCTGCCCTCCGTGATCACGCCAGACTCGATGACGACTTTCTTCACGTTTTCCGTGGAGGGGAGGTCAAACATGACCTCAAGCAGGGCGCGCTCCAGGATGGAACGCAATCCGCGCGCACCAGTTTTGCGCTCCATGGCGCGCTTGGCCACGGCCAGCAATGCATCCTCTTTAATTTCAAGCTCGACCCCTTCCAGCTTAAGCAGTTTATGGTATTGCTTGGCCAAGGCATTCTTGGGTTCTGTCAGGATCTGGATCAGTGCGCGTTCATCGAGTTCGTCCAGAACGGCGATCACCGGCAAACGGCCGACGAACTCCGGAATAAGACCGTATTTAATAAGATCTTCCGGTTCCACCATACGCAGGACTTCTCCCGTCTGTCTGGCGTCTTCCTTGCTGCGAATCTCTGCCTGGAAGCCGATGCCAGTTCGTTCCGTGCGATTCTGGATGACCTTTTCCAGTCCCGAGAACGCGCCTCCACAGATAAAGAGAATATTGCGTGTATCGACTTGCAGAAATTCCTGCTGCGGATGCTTGCGCCCACCCTGGGGAGGCACTGAAGCGATAGTTCCTTCAATCAGCTTAAGCAGGGCCTGCTGCACGCCCTCGCCCGAGACATCACGCGTGATCGAGGGGTTTTCGGATTTACGCGAAATCTTGTCGATTTCGTCAATGTAGACGATGCCCTTCTGCGCCTTTTCGACGTCATAATCACACTTCTGCAGAAGCTTCTGAATGATGTTTTCCACGTCCTCACCGACATATCCCGCCTCCGTGAGCGTCGTGGCATCGGCAATCGTGAAAGGAACATTGAGCAAACGTGCCAAGGTTTCGGCGAGCAGCGTCTTGCCGGAACCCGTGGGTCCGATCATCAAAATATTGCTTTTGGAGAGCTCTACTTCGCCGATTTTGCCTTCGTTCTCGATCCGCTTGTAATGGTTGTAGACCGCCACCGACAGCACCTTCTTGGCATCGGTCTGACCGATTACGTACTCATCAAGTATTTGAAGGATTTCACGCGGGGTGGGGAATTTCTTCTTGGCGTTGGCCGCGTTTTTCTCTTCCTGGACTTCTTCGCGGATAATGTCATTGCACAACTCGACGCATTCGTCGCAGACGAACACGGAAGGACCGGCAATCAGCTTGCGCACCTCGTGCTGGCTCTTGCCGCAGAAAGAACAGTACAGGAGCTTTTCGCTCTTGCTATCGCCCCTGCCCGTGTGGTTATTGTCCGCCATCCTTAAACCTCACATTCGAATAAGGATCTTTTGCCGCAAAGAATGCGGGTTTTCGCAATAATTTGCAAGCAATACAGTCATCATTTGAAACATTATACCTTAAGTTTATAGCAGATACCGCAGAAAGTGCACTTGATTTCTAACTGCGCTTCTCAATCACCGTGTCAATCAATCCAAAACTCTTGGCCTCTTCGCCATCCATGAAGTAGTCGCGATCTGTGTCATCCTTTATTTGATCCATGGTGCGACCGGTATGTTTGACCATGATTTGATTTAGCCGTTCACGTACACGCAAAATCTCCCGGGCATGAATGTCGATATCCGTCGCTTGCCCCTGAAAACCGCCCATGGGTTGATGCACCATCATGCGAGAATGCGGTAAGGCAAATCGCTTGCCCAGGGTGCCACCGGTGAGTATCAGCGCTCCCATGCTGGCCGCCTGACCTATGCACACGGTGCTGACATCCGGTTTGATGAATTGCATGGTGTCGTAAATGGCCAGACCGGCATTAACCGCGCCCCCCGGAGAATTGATGTAGAGATGAATATCCTTGTCTGGATTTTCGGACTCAAGATACAAAAGCTGCGCCACCACGAGATTGGCCATATGGTCTTCCACTGGCCCCACGAGAAATACCACGCGTTCTTTGAGCATCCGCGAATAAATATCGTAGGCGCGCTCGCCTCGGCCCGTGGTCTCGATGACCATGGGTATCAGTCCCAGAGCCTGCGGATTTAGCGCACCATCCAGATGTTCAGTGTCTTTCATTATTCAGTTCCTAGATTTCGCCGATAACGGCGCCGTGAATGCCATTGATATAGTTCTACTGTAGCTCATTGCACTGTAGACTCAATTTTCAACAAATCCTGAAAATTTACCGGCTGGTCAGTGATTTCAGCCGACTTCAAGAGCTCTTCCACCACCTGCTCCTCCATGATGAGGCTTTCGATTTCCGCCAGGCGCTCCGGTTTTTGGTAGTGCCATTGGATGAATTCCTGAGGAGATTCGTAATCAGCCGCCATTTCCTCAAGCCGCGCGCGCACCTTGGCCGGATCGGTAACGAGCCCCCGGCTGCGTATGAATTCCCCGAGGATGAGCCCCAGCGCCACCCGGTTGCGCGAACGTCTTTGGTAGTTCATTTCATCGCCTGCCTTTACTCCCGTCGAAGCATCGGTGTTTTTCAGGCGCCGGATTTCCGCCTCAACCAGGTTCTGGGGGACTTCAATGGGATTGGCATCAAGTAAGAACTTAAGCGCCCGCGCCCTCACAATGGCACGGGCGCGGTTCGCCGCTTCACGCTCCAAATTGGACCTCACATCGGCTTTCAACTTATCAAGGCCGCCTTCCTTGACTCCCATTTCAGTGGCAAACGCTTCATTCAACTCAGGCAGATTTGCCTCATCGACGCCGAGGATCTTGACCTCGAAGTCCACACGCTTCCCGGCCAACGGGGAATGCCGATAATCAAGTGGAAATGTGGCAGGAACATGCCGCGTATCACCGTTCTTCGCCCCGATAATCCCTTTTTCCATATCCTCGATCAGCGATCCGCTGCCGAGCACCACGTGAAAACCATTGGCCTTACCGCCTTCGATTTCCTTGCCATCCAAACGACCCACAAAATCAATCGTGACTCGGTCGCCCAGTCGGGCATCGCGCTCAACCGGATTCCAGGTGACACGTTGTTTCCGTATGGTTTCCAGCGTGCGGTCCACATCCTCATCGGCAACGGTGACCACCGGACGCTCGATGCGTTTCCCCGCGAGATCGAAGTGTTTGACTTCCGGGAAAATTTCAAACTCGACGGTATATTCCAGCTGCTCACCCCGCACCACCGGCTTGCGTTGCACCTGTGGATCGCCGGCCGGGCGCAATCCCTGGCTTCCGATGGCCTCGAACATGGAAGTCTGGATCAGCTCTCCCGCCACCTCGTCCATCAGCCGTACGCCATACTGGGCTTCCACCATTTTCAGTGGCACCTTTCCGGGGCGAAAGCCAGGCATCTTAACCTGCTTGGAAAGGCGTTGGAGTCTGGCAGTGAATTCTTTCTCCACCCGATCCGCCGGCACGGCCACCGTTAACCGCCTCCCGAGCGCGCCGAAGGTCTCAACCGAAACTTGCATGGGACAACTCCGCAATCATTTAATAATGAACTGATGTAATTTGAACAGGAATCATACCGATTCACCGGTCACAGGCCAATAAGAGCTGGTGCGAATGGAGAGACTCGAACTCCCACGGGTTGCCCCACTGGAACCTAAATCCAGCGCGTCTACCAGTTCCGCCACATTCGCCACATACCCGGAACGCAGTATAGCGCCAACCTGTCGAGCGCGCGCCGAACGTCAGACTCCAGATCGATATGAAATTACGTCGACAGGACAATCGACAGGTAATCGGGCTTTCCTCAGGATAACCTACCACTCAATATGGGGGCGAGCAGGACCTGAACCTACGGCCCGCTGCTTAACAAGCCAATGAATAATAATACTGTAACAGTTCGGTTAATTAAACCTGCTCCGGCGCAAGGGCGCTCGAAGGGAATGGTCTCTCCCGTTCGACGGGCGAAACGAATGCACCAGGGCACGGACAGTCCATGATCGCCATCCGGTTGAGAACTTGGGTGCAAGACTCCGGGAGTTATCGCTCGCTAGGATCACCAATCTCTGCAACAGGCGATAATCCGGTCGACCACAATCTTTGTTTTCGGGTTATGCCGGTAGAAATACATGAGTAACAGCAAGATCCACAATAGAGCAAGCAAGCCCAGGCTGTACGCCAGCTTCATGGTGACATCGAGTAACACAAAAGCGGCCAGTGTTAGGGTCAGCAACAGCGGCAAACGGAAAATGTGCAAGCTGCCTTCGGTTTTGTGTTCCAGAAAATAGTACATGCCCACAACGGTCTGCCCCATCAAGACAGCGATTATCACCGGTTGACCGAACATTCCAAGCCAATATAAGACCAGTAAAGTCATCCATGTGAGGCTGACGCTGGTACACATCACGCAAAACTTCCATTCGGTAATCTTCTTGACGATGAGTAATAAAATAAATAGTACAACGATCATTAACAACGCCAGGACCGGGTCGGTCATACCACAAGCTCAACAATTCCTGCTACGGATACAAGTAGCGTGAGAGTGATGACCGAGCCCTGAAAGGGAAACATGACTCCACCTCGGGCCAGTGTCAGTTTTCTGCTCAAGTAAGGCGTTGACAGTATCAGCAAACCACCGATCACCCCCCCGACTACGAACAGGTTTATCAGCAGCGTTTTGCCATACTCACCCCAATACGGGAAATACAGGGAGGTATAATCGGCGAGCACGGTCTGCAATGGGAGGATCGTGGTAACAAACGAGAGGATCACCAGGACTGCTTTCTGTTGTGGTATGTAACGTTTCTTTAAGAACCTTGCGAACCATATTCCGAGGGCCACTGCAAACGCACCAAGAAATATGCCCACAGAAATAGGTCCCATCCCCAACTTGACGGCTCCAAGCGCCACGATCCCGGCACCGGCGGTGCATAATGGACAATGCGCAAATACCATCCCGGGCAGCAGCAGCACAAACAATCCACTTAATACCAGCGTAATAGTCACTTAGCCCTCCAACCACAAACCAACTTGCCGTGCTCAATAATGACCCGCACTGCTTGAATTCCTGATCAGAGTTCTTCGTAAAGCGAGGTCTTGCCATCCTTCATCGAATAAATTTTCCAGGTCTCATTTTTTGGTCCTGGCATCCCGGGTGATCCGGATGGCATGCCCGCCATCCCGATTCCATCAATTGCCGGTTTCTCGGCCAACAGCTTGTCAATGACCTTGGACGGGATATGTCCTTCGACAATGTAGTTGCCGATAATCGCCGTGTGACAGCTCTCCAGGTGGCCGGGGATATGATACTTCTTCTTGACGGCCGGCATGTCCTTGTCCTCCAAGTTCACGACTTTGACCTTGTAGCCGTTGCTTCTCATGTGCTCTGTCCAACCGTTGCAACAACCGCAGGTATAGGATTTGTAGACTGTGATTGACTCTTTCGGTGCCGTATTGCTGCCGCAACCGGCTAGCACCAATACCAAGCCCAGTATTGGGAGGATTTGATACTTATTCATGATCCGTTCTCCTAAACATTTATCAACACTTAGACCAAATAATGATCCGTTCAACTTATCGCGGAAAATACCGACAAAGTGAAATCGAGATTCTGCGCATGGAGGATGATATTTTTTGCCGACTTTGGTCAAAAGCCGCAAACAAACATTGTCAACCAACGCGTGGGGGATGGAATATGCTTACTGAACGGTGCTTGATGATGAGTTGCCGTGGATCCTGGAAGGAGATAGTAGTGCCTGGTTCATACCAAAGCTCGACCATAGGATGTAACAGGATGCTGACAGAACATATCGAGCATGTGAGCCCGGACATGCTGCAATCTGACTGGGACATTTCCGAGGCACAATCAGAGCGCGAAGCACAATCCGGCGAGGTACAAGGGGCCGGATCCGAAGAAATATTGTGTGGTTGATGCTGCTCGGGCAAACTCGATTCAATCGCAGTCATGGAGCCACCTTGCGCAAAGCCCGGGGGCACGAGCCACATCACCAAAATTGCGACGAGCAACGCCTGTATGATTTGCGGAATCCTGTTTATCATATGAGAAAGATATAGCATACACGTCGAATCACGAATCTTGATTTAAATCAATAAAACATGTCAATTTGCCCTCAAATCCAAGAGAGGGCTTTCTGTGCCGTATCGGTTTGGATTGCCTTGGAGCATGGTCAGCATGTCTATGACTGTCCATGCCCGAACGCACTCTGAAGGATCAATCCGCTCGTAGATTGAGAAAGGCCATTCCGTACGGGGACCCTCGAGTTTAAGCCGGTTTATTTACCGAGCCTATTTATAAATGGTGGGCCGTGTAGGGCTCGAACCTACGACCCGCTGATTAAGAGTCAGCTGCTCTACCAACTGAGCTAACGGCCCCGGTGAAAAACTGGGGTGAGCGATGGGACTCGAACCCACGACAACCGGAATCACAATCCGGGACTCTAACCAACTGAGCTACGCTCACCAAATATTAACCAACAACGCAAGTATTATACCTGCGAAAAAACGTCGTACTCCACTCTGAATATGGCGCGCCCGGCAGGAGTCGAACCTGCGACCGCCAGCTTAGAAGGCTGGTGCTCTATCCAACTGAGCTACGGGCGCCGGAACCCGGACGCGATTTAAATATGGTCGGGGTAGAGGGATTTGAACCCCCGACACCCTGCTCCCAAAGCAGGTGCGCTACCAGGCTGCGCTATACCCCGTTCGGTACTCACGCCAGGCGCCGCGTGCGCGAACCCATATCAATGAACGCTGATGAAAAAGCGGTATGGCCCGGTCGGAACGAGGCCGGAACTATACGCACCGCCCCCGGGAGCGTCAATCTGGCGTGGCCAAATTATAGGTCAAAATCGCAGTTTATCTGCTTGGCGCATCGCCGTGACACATGCGAAGATGCACCGGGCGCACCCGTTCGCGCCGCGGCCTGAAAATCATGAGCGCACGTATCCTCGACGGAAAAAAAATCGCACAAGAATTTCGCGCTGAGATTAAACAGCGGGTCATTCACCGCACCGCCACGGGCAAACGACCCCCCGGGCTTGCCGTCATCAAAGTGGGCGAAGACACCGCCTCGGAGGTTTACGTGCGCAACAAGCGCGAGGCTTGCGCCGAAGCCGGTTTCATTTCGTTCGATTTCGATATGCCGGCGGATGTTTCCCAGCAGAATATCCTGACTCGAATCGACCAGCTGAATACGAATCCGGATGTGGACGGGATTCTCGTGCAGCTGCCGCTCCCTAAACACGTTGACCAGACCATCATCATCGAACGCATTCATCCGGATAAGGACGTGGATGGATTTCATCCCTACAACATTGGGCGGCTGGCTCAGCGTATCCCACGATTACGCCCGTGCACACCCTTCGGAATCATGCGGCTGCTCAATCACACCGGCGATTCCTTGGAAGGCAAGGAAGCTGTGGTGGTCGGGGCCTCGAACATTGTCGGGCGACCCATGTCGCTTGAGCTCCTGCTGGCCGGATGTACCGTTACCACTTGCCACCGTTACACAAAGGATCTTCCCGGCCATATCGCCCGCGCCGATGTGCTGGTGGTCGCCGTCGGAAAACCAGGCATGGTCAAGGGCGATCGGATCAAACCCGGAGCTATCGTCGTTGACGTCGGGATCAACCGGCTTCCCAGCGGTAAACTGGTAGGCGATGTGGATTTCGAATCTGCCAGAAAACGCGCGGGATGGATCACGCCGGTACCCGGGGGTGTCGGGCCCATGACGGTAGCCACATTACTCTCGAACACGCTGGATGCGGCGGGGTATCGAGGCAAGTAAAGAATGGTAGTATTGCATCAAGGCCCGATGCTGAAGAGAAAATCCGTGGCGCAATCAAGAAATAACTCACCTGCCAACAACGCTTCCACCTTGTCACGTCTGCACATTGATACTTCGCGTCTATACCGGGACAGCGTGGGCACGGAAGGCGTGGAACGGTCCGAGATTGACGCCCTCCTGCCCGAACTTCGAAGCGTTCACCAGACAATAACAAATGGCTCCGCCGGCGGGTTGGAAGCCGAATACGCTTGTCTAACGCTGCATGACACCATGCCGGAATCCCTGGCACCGATCGAGGCCATGGCGGAACAACTCGGCCGCTTCGAAAATATCGCGGTCATCGGGATCGGCGGTTCCAGCCTCGGCGCCAAGGCCGTGCATCAGGCACTCGACATGGAAATGTCGGGCGCTTCTCAACCCAAATTGCACTTCCTGGAGAATATTGACCCACGTCATCTGGACAGGATGCTGCGGAACTGGGACGCTGAAAAAACGGCCGTCATCGCCATCAGTAAATCTGGCGGGACGATGGAAACAGTCTCCCAATATCTGATCTTGCGCAGCTGGCTCGACAAGCAGCTCGGTACGAACAAGGCGCGTGAACACCAGTGGTTGATCACCGATCCGTCGCTGGGTTGGTTGCGGGAACTGGCACGGCGCGAGGGGCTTACCTCGTTATCGGTGCCCCCACGGGTTGGTGGGCGTTTTTCTGTGCTCACGGCCGTAGGGTTGTTACCGTTGGCCGTGGCCGGCGTGGATATACGACGTCTGCTTGCCGGGAGTGCCGCCAATGCCGCACGGTGCACTTCAGACGATCCCCGGGACAACCCGGCGATGGAAATGGCCGCGCTGTTCTATCTGCTCGACGTAAAGCGTGACAAGCGTCTCTCAGTCATGATGCCCTATGCCGATCCGTTGCAGCTTTTTGGCGACTGGTATCGTCAATTATGGGCCGAATCCCTCGGCAAGCGGATGGAGAGCCGGCCAGGAAAGCCACCGGCAGGAACGCTGCCGGTGCGTGCCATGGGAGCGGTGGACCAGCACAGCCAGTTGCAGATGTACCTTGAGTCACGATGCGACAAGATTTTCACCTTCATGGCCATCGACGACTGGGAACAGAACCTCCCCATCCCGGTGTCAGAAGCTGACCGGAAATATTTTCCCTATCTCGAAAACAAGCGCATGCTGGATGTGCTCGAAGCCGAATTCCGCGCCACCGTACAGGTAATCTCCGAGGCCGGCCATCCCAGTATGACTTTACGCCTACCTCGACTCGATGCTTACGTGCTGGGCCAACTGATTGATCTCTACCAGCGCGCCACGGTCTACACCGGCCTGTTGTATGGCATCAATCCCCTGGATCAGCCCGCCGTGGAGAAGGGCAAGAAACTGGCCATGCACCTCCTCGGCGGTGGGCACTAGCCGCAAACCAGCGCCACCGCGCGCCGTGCGTGCGGCAGGTAAGATAAAAAAACTTCTCCATCGCTGGCGAGGGAAGAACCGTTCGTTGTCCGATACACTCTGGTCGAAAACCATGCACTCCTCAATCTATGCACGCGCATTGCCCCGGAAAGACCAGCAACGATTACACCAGCTTACGGAAAAACTTCTGTGCACGAAATCCTATGAGGGAGCGTCCGGATTCACCGTCAGCGCTGCGATTCGCGCCCGCATCGCGCTTCACGCGTGCATCCCTGTACTCAATCTCGGACTGGATTACTATGCCGACTGGGCTTCCATCGTGATCTATCCGGGTGATTTCCGCGTTTACGATGAATCCATGGACGAGTTCGGTGTCGTACACCGGGAAATGCTGGACCTGTGCGGCCAGTCTTTGTCCCAAGGCCCGATCGTGCTGTCATGGGAGACCATTCAGGAGGAAAGGAAGACGTTGGGAGATCATGACCTGGTGATCCATGAGTGCGCACACAAGCTGGACCTGCTAAATGGTGCTGCCAACGGTTTCCCCCCTTTGCATACTGGGATGAATCGGCGCGCCTGGGCGCGCGATTTTCACCAAGCCTACCGACAATTTTGCACTGGGCTGGATTCCCGCGGCAGCCATCGACTCGATGCCTATGCGGCCGAAAATCCTGCTGAATTTTTTGCCGTACTGAGCGAAACCTTTTTCACTGCGCCACATTTGGTGCATGAAGACTTTCCAGCAGTTTATGTTCACCTGCAAGATTTCTTTCGTCAGGACCCCGACCGAATCATGCGCAGGATAAAGTCGTGATTCCGCTCCACGACGACAATCCCACGACCATCAAGCCATTTCTGACAATTGCATTTATCGTATCCTGCTCCGTGATATTCCTGTGGCAGCTATCGCTCGGGACACGCGGTTTTGAGATGGCGGTGTATCGATTGGGCGTGATACCGGCCGCTCTGCTCGGTGACAAGACGCTTCCACCTGAACTGGCGATGGTGCCACCGACGCTGACGGTTTTCACCTCCATGTTCATGCATGGTGGCTGGATGCACCTCATCGGTAACATGCTGTATCTCTGGATATTCGGAAACAATATCGAGGATGCCATGGGTCACGTGCGGTTCGTGGTGTTCTATCTGCTGTGCGGCATTGCCGCCGTATTCGCGCAGGCCCTGCCCAACATGGAATCTACCATCCCGATGATCGGCGCGAGCGGCGCCATCTCCGGCGTGCTCGGGGCTTACTTACTGCTGTTCCCGCGCGCTCACGTTCTGGTGCTGGTCCCCCTGGGGTTTTTTACCCGCACCATGTACCTGCCGGCGATGGTGGTACTGGGTTTCTGGTTTCTGCTGCAGCTGATCAATTCGGCTCTGGCCGATCCCGGCCAGGGTGGCGTGGCCTTCGGCGCGCATATCGGCGGCTTCATCGCGGGCATGGTGCTGTTGCCGCTGTTCAAATATCGCCACGTGCGCCTGTTCACGCCACCGCGGCACTAGGCCTCGATGGCTGTTTCTGGAACAACGAGCAGATATACTAACGATCCGATATATCCCCAGTAATATCGTAGTTACGGAGACCAACGCATGCGGCAGTACCTCGACCTGATGCGCCACGTGATGCAGCACGGGACACGCAAGGAAGACCGCACCGGCACCGGGACTCTGTCGGTCTTCGGCCACCAAATGCGGTTCGATCTGGCACAGGGATTCCCCTTCGTCACTACCAAGAAGCTTCACACCAAATCCATCATCCACGAACTGCTGTGGTTTCTGCGTGGCGACACCAATATTCGTTATCTTAAGGAACACGGCGTCAGCATCTGGAATGAATGGGCCGATGACAACGGAGATCTTGGACCGGTCTACGGCTCACAGTGGCGCTCCTGGCCCTCCTCCGGCGGTGGCCGGATTGACCAAATCAGCCAGGTGGTACGGGACATCCGTCAGAACCCGGATTCGCGCCGGCTGATCGTCAGCGCGTGGAACGTGGCAGATATCGAACGCATGGCGTTGCCTCCTTGCCATCTGCTGTTCCAGTTCTACGTGGCGGAGGCAAAGTTGTCTTGCCAACTGTACCAACGCAGCGCCGACATTTTTCTGGGCGTGCCATTCAACATCGCCTCGTATACCCTGCTGACCCTGATGATCGCCCAGGTCACCGGCCTCAAGCCGGGGGAGTTCATTCACACGCTCGGTGATGCCCATCTATATTTGAACCACCTCGAACAGGCGCAGATCCAGCTCGCACGTGATCCGCGGCCGCTGCCCTCGATGCGTCTCAATCCCGAAAAAACCTCGCTGTTCGATTTCGATTTCGATGATTTCGAGCTTCTCAACTACGACCCCCATCCCTCCATCAAGGCGCCGGTTGCGGTGTAAACGCCGTGTCTCAGGGAAGGCGCGTTTCACTCATTGCCGCCATGGCGGAAAATCGCGTGATCGGCATCCATAACACCCTGCCCTGGCGCTTACCCGCGGATCTTCGGCATTTCCGGCAGCTCACCACCGGTCACCATGTGATCATGGGGCGGCGCAACTACGAGTCCATCGGCAAACCGCTGCCCGACCGCCACAATATCGTTCTCACGCGCAACCCGTCCTATCACGCACCGGGCTGCCAGGTTAAAAATTCACTCGGGGAGGCACTTCAAGACATTCAGAACGATCCTGAAATATTTATCATTGGCGGCGCGGAGATTTACCGTCAGGCCCTGGCTTTGGCAGACCGGATATATCTGACGCTGGTTCATGCCGAGATCAACGGGGATACCTTTTTTCCAGATTTTGATATGCGTGACTGGAAGGAAACCATCCGTACACGGCACGAGGCTGATGAAAAAAATCCTTATGCCTGCAGTTTCGTGATCTACGACAGGATAAAGAGGAAATGAAGATCCGTGGCGTCTTGCTGTTGCTGTTATTCCAGCCCCTCCTGGTCGAAGGGGCCGGACCAATGACTCCGCCAGATAGCCAGGCATCATCCCTGGATTTTTCAATGCGATTCGCCCGTCAGAAAATCCCGCTCGAATATGCCAACCGGATTCAGGACAGCACCATCCGCTGGCTCGGCGTCAGTCTGCGTGAAAAGGCCGGCAAACACGTGACACTGGGAATGTACGGTGGATACGCCTTTCTCACCCAGACAAACAATCCCGTCACGGCCGGTAAAGAACTCGACGGGTATCACGCGGGATTCACTTTGCACGGTCTCCTTCTGGAAGGCCAACGAGTCTCTCTCTATGGATCACTCGAATACATCTATCAGAAGACGGATCACAAGAATGACGCGCAGACGGTTGTGATTGATTGGGTGCAGTCGCAGGCCCAGATTGGCGTCATGGTGAACCTGGTTCGGTCATGGCGCCTTTACGGCGGGGGGAGCTACGGCAAAGTCGACGGCGAGGAACGTGCCAGCGGTTCGATCAATCACACCTTGTCTTTCGAACGCGGCGCCAAATCGGGGGGTTTTCTCGGTCTCGACCTGAACGTGGAGACGGACGGCTATATCGGCATCGAGGCCCGATCAGGACTCGTCCGTGGCGGAGAGATCTATTTTAAGCGGAGATTCTGAAATGAAATATCAGGCGATCTGGGACGATAGTTCCTGCGCCTGTTTCTTTTGTGCGTCGCTGCCTTCCGTTATCACTTCCTGCAGAATACTGCGCGCGCCCTCGGCATCGCCCATATCAATGTAGGCCTTGGCCAGATCAAGTTTAGTTGCCGCCTCATCCCACTGCGCGGAGACCTTACCATCCCCGGAGGGGGCGACGGCTGAGTCCAGGTCGACTTCCGCCCCGGCCGCAGGCGCAGCCGGTTCCGGTTCCCATTTAATTTCATCGGCGGGTTCCGCTGGCGTTTCAGTGGCCGCGTCAAAATTGATGGAGTTATCCGACGGTGAGCCAAAATCGAGAGAATCAAGACTCGGCTCTTCTTTGGGTTTGGGAGCAGGCTCAGGCATGGACACCGAAAAATCTTCACTGACTTCAGTGGACTTGGCTTCCTCTGCCGCCGGTGTCTCAAGATCAAAATCGAAGTCATCAATAGTTTCAATCTTTGTCGTTTCGGCACCGGGGCTCTTGAAATTAACCCCCGATGTCGCTGGCGCCGTCGTCACGACGGACTCCACCACAGGAGCCGTAGCGGGCTTGGTCGGCGGTACGGCTTCCGGGGCCTTGCCCGGGACGCCGCCACGGAACATCGGGTTGTCCGGATTAAGCTTGCGTCCCATTTCTTCTACTTTGCCCCAGATCTTGCCCCCACGACCGCCCTGCGCCGCGTAGACTTCCTCGGCTAATGTTTCGAACGCGGAGACATCATTGCGCTGGTGGTAGATCTCGAGAAGCTTAAGCTTGATCTCCTGGCGATCCGGATTCTTGACCATGGCCTCCTTAAGAATCTCCTCGGCCGTTTCGTCTCGTCCGTAGGCCAGATAAACCTCGGCTTCAGCAATCGGATCCACTTCATCGGTATGGATGTTGCCCATGCCGCCTTGGCTGAAATCGCTCAGGAACGATGTATCACCGCCAGTGGTGGCGGCTACCGGTTGCTGACCCGCCACGGTTCCCGTGGTCGCGGGTTGGTCGGTACTGATGGCATCGGCCGAAAGAATGCTCTCCTCAAATTCAGCGATGGATCTCTGACGGCGGCGGAAATAGACAAGCGCGATCCCTCCGCTCAGCAACACGACAATGCCAATCAGGACCGGCATCAAGAGATCACTTTGTACCGCGTCCATGACCGTGGCCAGGAAGTCCTTTTCCTGCGGCGGTGGCGGGGGTGGCGGCACACGCTTTTTCGGCGCGGCCGGCGCGGGTTTGGCGACTGGCGGCGGGAGAGGTTCAACCTTGGGTTTTTCCACCGCGGCCGGCGCGGGGGAAGGTTCTACGGGCTTGGCGACCGGTTCCGTCGGTTTGGGCTCTGGTGCCTTTTTCTGTTGGGCCAAACTTTGGCTTTCCAGTTCAATCAGGCGAGATTCTTTTTTAAGTTGCGAACGTACCAGCCCAACCTTGTCGCTGAGTTCCTGGTTTTCGAGCCGCTTGGACTCGAGGGACTCTTCCAGCGTGGCGGCACGTTCGGCCAGCGCCTGTTTCTCGCGAGTAGTCGTTTCTTTAGCGGATTCCTTTTCTGATACGGCTTTGTCCGGGGTGCTCTTCTCCTGTTGCAGGGTGTTGCGCACGATTTTAAGCAGTTCATCCTGCTTGCCCTTGTCAGCCGCGCTCGGTGCCGGTTTTAACGGCTTCGCCGTTTCTTTCTTAGGCTCCGGCATCACGGCAGACTTCTCCGCCACAGGTTGCTCCGGTGCGGGCGGCGGCGCGACTGCGGGGGCTTCCGTCACCTTGACGGCACCACTGGCACTCGCCAGCTTCAGTTTGTATTCTTGCCAGGCATCGTATTGCGCGCGGAACTCCCGCCGCGCCTGAGAAGGTGTGACGGATTCCACTTCCGCACGTTCGGGAAACTTGAGTATCTTGCCCGCCCTCAGGTTGTTGACGTTGTTCCCGAAAAAAGCATCTTTGTTGGTCCGATAAATCGCCAGAATCATTTGCTCGATGCTCACGTCCCGGTTTCCGCCTTGCGCTTTCTCTGCAATGCGCCAGAGCGTGTCACCACGTTTAACGCTGTATTCCGACATGTCCGCCAGCGCCGGAGAGATTTTTGGTTCATCCAGCGTTGGCGTTTTCGGTGTCTCCTCCGCCTTGGGGGCAGCTTCCAGCGGTTCTACAGTGGGTGTCGCAGATACATCCGGTTCAGTGTCGAGCGCGATATGCGGCGGACCAAATTTTTTTGGTTCCGTCAGAATTTCCGTGGAAGAAACTTCTTTTACAACTTCTTTTTGGGGAGGCGTTTCTTCTGGCTTCAATTCCTCGGTTGCTTTCTGTTCTTTCGGAATTATGGCGACAGGTGGGATTTCTGCTTTCGTCATCTCCACCGGTGGCGCCTCCGCCACGGGTGGCGGTGGTGCGAGAGGCTGTGCTATCGGCATCGGAGGCGGCAGTGGCTCTGGCGCGGGAGGCGTAACGACGGGTGTTTCGACCGGAGCGGTCTTGCCAGTGATCCGGTAAGGTGGATCAATCAGCGCGGTGTACTCACGCACGAGACGCCCACCCGGCCATTCAACTTGAAGCAATAAATGGAGAAACGGTTCGTCTACCTGTTGATCGGTGCGCAGGCTAAGGAAATGTCGCCCATCGGATTTCCGATCAACGACAAATTTAATTTGGGAAAGAAACGGAAGTCGATCGACACCTACGGTATTGAAGTCAGCGCGAGAGGCCAGCGATATCGCCAGCCCTTTAAGCTCCTTGTCAGTAATGGAAGTGAATTCAATCTCGGCATTGAGCGGTTCGTTCAAAGCAGAAAGAACTTTGAGTTTGCCTAATGCCAGCGCATGACCGGCCACCGGGAACAGCGCCATGATGCCGATAAGCAGCCATTGAGATACGAGCGCTAGCCCCCTCCTGTTCCGAAGCATCCTGTACACCCCTCTTGTATTCAACGAACTTCCTTGTCCAAAGGCCTTATAAGACCGGGAGTTAGGTAATTAAATAGCAATACTTTTTACAAATCTCAACTAAATATAGCGTACAGATGGTCTTTTACCAGACATCCCCTGGCCGGCAAACTTCCCCCTTCTGCTGAGTTTTGACTGATTTATCGGGTTGTCGACCGGGCGCGATGACATGGCAATTTCTCAATACCCTCGAAATTAGCGCATAAATGGCGGCCTTTTATATTTATATAGTCCTGCCGCCCACCGACATCAATGCGCGCTTAAACCGGCTTTTTGGCGGGAAATCCCCGATTTGCCCGTAATACTGGCTTCCAGCAAGATGCGGAGCATGCGCCGGAGCGGTTCCGCCGCGCCCCACAGCAGCTGATCACCCACGGTAAAGGCGCCCAAGTATTGGCTTCCCATGTTCAGCCGGCGCAGGCGCCCTACAGGCACCGTGAGCGTGCCCGTTACCGCCGCCGGGGTGAGTTCGCGCATGCTGCGCTCGCGTTCATTCGGGATAACCTTCACCCAATCGTTATGCGCCGCCAACATGGCATGGATTTCATCCAGCGGCACATCCTTCTTAAGCTTAATGGTGAATGCCTGGCTGTGGCAGCGCATCGCGCCCACGCGCACGCAGATGCCGTCGATGGGCACAGGCCGCTCGGAACGCCTGAGAATTTTGTTGGTCTCGGCCTGGCCCTTCCATTCCTCTTTCGATTGTCCGCTTTCGAGCTGCTTGTCGATATAGGGAATTATCGAACCTGCCAGCGCGACACCAAAGTAGTTCTTCGGGTAATTCTCACTGCGAATGTGATCAGCGACCGCCCGATCAATGTCCAGAATCGCCGAGGCCGGATTATCGAGCTTGTCTTTTACCGATGCATGGATGCTACCCATCTGCTTCACCAGCTCGCGCATGTTGTTGGCGCCGGCCCCCGAGGCCGCCTGATAAGTCATCGAGGTCATCCATTCGATCAGATCCGCCTTGAACAAACCACCGAGCGCCATCAGCATGAGCGACACCGTGCAATTGCCACCAATGTAATTCATGACTCCGTCGCGTATGCCGTCCTGAATGACATCGGCATTCACCGGATCGAGAATGATGATGGCGTCTTTGTTCATGCGCAGGCTGGAGGATGCGTCTATCCAGTATCCCTTCCAGCCAGCGGCACGTAATTTAGGAAATATTTCCGAGGTATATTCACCACCCTGACAGGTGATGATAATCTCCATCGTCTTTAATTCATCAAGGCTTCTGGCGTCCTTGAGCGGTGGCACGTCCTTCACGATTGTGGGACCCTGGCCGCCGACATTTGACGTGGAAAAGAATACCGGTTCAATATGATCAAAATCTTTTTCCGCCTGCATCCGGCCCATGAGCACCGATCCGACCATGCCGCGCCAACCCACCAGCCCTACCCTTTTCATTACTGCCATCCTCTCTATAAAGATATTATCAAAATAATTTGGACCTATGATCCCAACATCGATACCACGGCGTCACCCATCCCCGAGGTTCCGACTTTTTTCATACCTTCCGTATATATATCTCCCGTGCGCAGATCCTGATCGAGCACGCGGGAAACCGCCTGTTCAATGTTGTCGGCAAGTGAGGGTTCATTGAGCGTATAGCGAAACATCATCGCCACGGAGAGTATCGTCGCCAGCGGATTGGCCACACCCTTCCCGGCGATGTCCGGGGCGGATCCATGAATTGGCTCGTACATGCCCTTGTTGGCGGCATCGAGCGAGGCCGATGGCAGCATGCCAATGGAACCCGTCAGCATCGCTGCTTCATCCGACAGGATATCACCGAATATATTTCCGGTAACGATGACGTCAAACTGCTTGGGTGCGCGCACCAGTTGCATCGCCGCGTTGTCCACGTACATATGGCTCAATTCAACATCAGAATAATCCTTGGCAACACGGAGCACCACCTCACGCCACAGGCCGGAAGTTTCGAGAACATTGGCTTTTTCCACCGAACAAAGCTTGCAGCGGCGCTTGCGCGCGGCGGCGAACGCCACGCGTGCCACACGTTCCACCTCATGCTCGGCATACAACATGGTATTAAATCCCTGGCGCTCTCCACTTTCCAACGTGCGCACGCCACGCGGCTCGCCGAAATAGATGTCTCCGGTCAATTCGCGCACGATCAGCAGATCGAGTCCCGCGACCACCTCGGGTTTGAGCGTCGAGGCCGAGGCCAGCTGCGGATAGAGTATGGCCGGTCGCAGGTTGGCAAACAGCCGCAGCTCCGAACGCAGTGTTAGCAAGGCCTTTTCCGGGCGCAGTTCGCGCGCGAGCGTATCCCACCGGTTGCCGCCCACGGCGCCGAGCAATACGGCGTCCGCCTGTTTGGCCAGCTTCAGCGTCGCATCCGGCAGCGGATGCTTGTGGGTGTCATAGGCGATACCGCCCACCAAGGCGGTTTCGAGCTCGATTTTCAGGCCGAAATCCCGGCGCAGACGCTCCAATACCTTGACCGCCTCATTGACCACTTCGGGCCCGATTCCATCCCCGGGCAGCACGGCAAGTTTTTTTGTCATGGGGTATAAGTTTCCATTATTCGGAGAAAAGCCAGGGCGCCTGTTTCCGGCGCCGTCCCTCGTAGGCCTTGATTTCATCCACGTGCTGCATGGTCAGCCCGATGTCATCGAGGCCGTTCACCAGGCAGTGCTTGCGAAAAGCGTCGATTTCAAATTTGAATTCCATTCCCGAGGGCGTGGTCACCTTTTGCGATGCGAGATCCACCGTCAACCGGTAACCCGGTGTGGCTTCGGTTTCCCGGAACAGCCGTTCCACGGCTTCCCGTTCAAGCACGATGGGGAGCAGGCCATTCTTGAAACTATTGTTGTAGAAAATATCGGCATAGCTCGGTGCGATGACCGCGCGAATACCATAGTCGAGGAGTGCCCACGGCGCATGCTCGCGCGAGGAACCACAACCGAAGTTATCACGCGTGAGCAGTATCTGAGCACCCCGGTAACGCGGCTGGTTCAGGATAAAATCGGGATTGATCCGGCGCTGGCTGTGATCCATGCCGGGCTCGCCCGGATCAAGATAACGCCAGTCGTCAAACAGATTTGGTCCAAAACCAGTGCGCTTGATCGATTTCAAATACTGTTTGGCAATTATCGCATCGGTATCCACGTTGGCGCGATCCAGCGGTAATACAAGTCCGGTCAGTGTTTCAAACTTTTCCATCAGTGAAGCTCCCGTACATCCACAAAATGCCCTGCAATCGCGGCGGCCGCGGCCATGGCAGGGCTGACAAGATGTGAGCGTCCGCCGGCGCCTTGGCGACCTTCAAAATTCCGATTCGAAGTGGAGGCGCAACGCTCACCAAACTCGAGACGATCGGCATTCATGGCCAGACACATCGAACAACCCGGCGCACGCCACTCGAACCCGGCTTCGAGAAATATTTTATCGAGGCCTTCCTTTTCCGCTTGTACTTTCACCAAGCCAGAACCCGGTACCACCATCGCAAGCCTAATATTTTTTGCGATCTTTTTGCCTTTCACCACGGTGGCCGCCGCCCGCAAATCTTCAATGCGTGAATTCGTACAGGAGCCGATGAAAATCTTATCGAGCATGATGTCGCGCATCGGTGTACCTGGTTTGAGATCCATGTATTTGAGCGCTCGTTGCATGCCTTCGCGCTTGATGGAATCGAATTCCCTGTCCGGATCGGGTACGACACCATCCACTGGCACGACCATCTCGGGGGACGTACCCCACGTGACCTGTGGCTTGATGTCGGCGGCATTCAAGGTCACTTCCTTGTCAAACTTTGCCTCCGGGTCGCTGCGCAGATCTTGCCAGGCAGCTACCGCTTGCTCCCAAAGCTCGCCGGCGGGTGCATACGGTCGGCCGTGAAAATATTTTATCGTCTTGTCATCCACCGCAATCATGCCGGCGCGTGCGCCGGCTTCGATAGCCATGTTGCAGACTGTCATGCGTCCCTCGACGGAAAGTTGGCGGATGGTGCTCCCGGCAAATTCTACAGCATGGCCGGTGCCACCGGCCGTGCCGATTTCTCCAATGATCGCCAGAACAATGTCCTTGGCGGTGATGCCAGGAGGAATCTTGCCTTCGACCCGAACACGCATGTTTTTAGCTTTCTTCAAAATCAGGCATTGCGTGGCCAGGACATGCTCTACTTCCGATGTGCCGATGCCGAAGGCCAGCGCCCCGAAGGCACCGTGGGTTGAGGTGTGCGAGTCGCCGCACACCACAGTCATGCCGGGCAGGGTGGCGCCCTGTTCCGGGCCGATCACATGGACAATCCCCTGGCGCGCATCACTCATGGAAAATTCCGTAATGCCGTAGTCGTGGCAATTCTGATCGAGCGTTTCCACTTGCAGGCGAGAGACCGGATCAACGATGCCGTGGGAGCGGTCCGTCGTCGGAACATTGTGATCGGTGGTGGCGAGGTTGGCGTCCACGCGCCAGAGCTTACGACCGGCCAGGCGCAGCCCCTCGAAGGCCTGCGGGCTGGTCACCTCATGCACCAGATGCCGGTCGATATACAGGAGGCAGGTGCCGTCATCATTGTGACGGACCACGTGCGCATCCCAGAGTTTGTCGTAAAGGGTTTTACCCGCCATGGCTGAATGAAGTGAGGTTAGTTGCGTAAATCCTAGGCATATTCTATAAATAACACAAATTCATGTTTATCATATAAAGTATTAATAATAGTTATGGATATATCCGCTTTACAGGTTTTCCTGGCTGTGGCCGAAGCCGGTTCATTCACTCGCGCCGCAGAACGGATTTACCTCACTCAGCCGGCCATCAGCAAGCGCATCGCCGCACTCGAATCCGAGATTGGAACGCGCCTGTTCGACCGCATCGGCCGAGGTATTCATTTGACACCCGCCGGAGAGGCATTGCTGAGTCGTGCTCGAACGGTGCTGCAGGAACTGGAGGACGTTAAGCGCGGTATCACCAATCTGTCCGGGACCATTACCGGCGAGCTCCACGTGGCCACCAGCCATCATATCGGACTGCACCGGCTCCCGGGACCGCTCAAGCGCTTCCATGATACCTACCCGCAAGTGAGACTGAATCTTCAGTTCATGGACTCTGAAAAAGCCTGTCAGGCTATAGCAAAAGGCGACATTGAGCTCGCCGTCGTTACCCTGCCCACGATCACCTCCGCACCCCTGAAGACGGAGACAATCTGGGACGACCCGTTGGATATTGTCGTGAGTCCGGGACATCCGCTGGCCCAAGAGCGGCGCGTAAAACTTGAAATATTGCTGGATTACCCGGCTATTTTGCCCGGGCCCGGTACCTATACGCGGGAGATCATTCTGAATGCCTTCGGTTCATTGCGCGACCGAATTCAGATCGGCATGGCTACCAATTATCTCGAAGTACTCAAAATGCTGGCGGCCATTGGTCTCGGCTGGAGCGCGTTGCCGCGGACCATGATTGACGAAGGGCTTAAAGTGGTCCAGATTGAAAAGGGGGTGATAAGGCGCGAGTTGGGGATAGTCACCCATGAAAAACGCACCTTGTCCAATGCCGGGGCGGCTCTGATCCGGATCATTCGCGATACGAGAAAGTAGAGAACGATGAATTTCAAAGAATTGCTGGCGCAGCTGGAAGAACGCCTGGGGTATCACCAGTTTCCGGTGAACCCGGCCGCTACCCATATCAAAGATGTGTTCGATGGCAGCCCGCTGCACCATGACATCATGACGCGTTTGGCGCGCGCGATTTACGTCTCGAATGCCTGCCGACGACTGACCGATCCGGTGAGTCTGGAGAAAACGCTCCTGGCTCTCGCGCCCATCCGCCAGGAAGTATTACGCGCCGCCCGGACCGATGTCGACCTTTACCGCGTGCTCGACGAACTCGGCGCTGCCTTTAATAAAATATTCGCCGATAGCCTCGTCTCCCGTAAGCCCGTCGCGCCGGTCATGCGGCGCACGGCTGAGATCATCCTGCTTTCCTCCTACCGTCGGCAACGCAGCCTCAAATCCTCGGCCTGATCAGAAACCACGCTACCACGAATGCCAGTCCCGCGGTCGCGGCGGCAATATTGAAAGTGACGGTCGGACCCAGCGTGGCCCAGGTATGGCCGCTGTACAAACTACCCACCGCGCCGCCGATCCCAAAGCTGAGACTTCCATAGATCGCCTGACCGCGATGCTGATGTTTGCCAGTGAAAAAACGATGCACGAGCTGCATGGCGGTGGCGTGAAAACTGCCGAACGTTGCCGCATGAAGCGCTTGTGCCACCACCAACACAGAGATATTTTCTGGAAAGTGACCAATGAGCAACCAGCGCACGGTCGCGAGGAGAAAACTCGCGATCAGCACAGCGCGCAGCGATATGCGAATGAGCAGTCGCTGCATTAATAGGAACACGCCGATCTCGCACACCACGGCAAATGCCCACAGCATGCCGATCACGGTCTTCGAATAACCGTAGCTCTCAAGATAAATGGAATAAAAAGTGTAGTACGGGCCATGGCTGACTTGCATGAGCAGACAGGCCAGCAGAAAAGCGAATATCCCCGGTCGCCATAACGCATCGCGGAACCGCCCCGCATGTTCGACAGCGCCTTTCATCTCCGATTCCGGCAAGAGCTGGCTGAACAACCAGATGCCCAGCATCAAGGAGAGCAACGATGGCAGCACCCACCATGGGCCGTGGGCGTCAATCACTGGCCCGAGTGCCAATACCGACACAATGAACCCGATGGATCCCCACAGGCGCACACGTCCATAAGCACCCGGTCGTGTTACCGTGTGTTGCATGACGAACACTTCGAGCAACGGCAACGAGGCGTGCCAGAAAAAACTGAAGAGCAGCATTACCACGGCCAGCCACCAGAACGACGCGCCAAAAAAAATGCCGGTGAACGCCGCCACCGCCAGGAACGACGCCAGCCGCACCACCGCCATACGCTGCTCGCGATGATCGGCGATCCAGCCCCATACCACTGGCGCGACGATGCGCGAGAACATGAGGATAGCGATCAGATTGCCGATATCCACCGGCGCGAAGCCAACGGACTGGAGATAGAGGCTCCAATACGGCACCAGCACTCCGAGGGTGGCAAAGTAAAAGAAATAAAATCCGGAAAGGCGCCAGTAGGGCATATTGAATCAATGGAGCAACGGTCTTGCCCCCGCTACCCGGGACAGGTCAGTTTTTATAAATCAATCCCACGGCAGCACCGGCTGTGATTGCTTCGATCATTCCACCGAGGAACCAGTAGAACGACAACTCCCCCGGAATCGGCAAGACCGCGTACCAGACAAGGTTTTGCATCACCGTCAACGCTACCCCCATGTATAGGCCGTAACGCAATCCCTGACCGAAACCTGTTTTGCCCGGCTCATACCCCTTGATGTAGATCAGGGCGAAAAACGGGGCGAAGACCAGGTAACCCAACCAGAACGCCCATGTCATCCGCTCGATCTCGTGGAATGGGCGCCAAACCGAAGCGGTTTGTTCATAAATTCCCATGAGCACGAAACTATTAAATAGTACTTCCAGAACGGCGATGACGATCAGCACCGCCAGGCTTGCGAGCAACCAGCGATTGACGTTCATAGAGACTCCTACATTAAATGAAAAGCGCCGTTGCGCCTTACGCCTGTCCTGGGATAACCGGCGTGGGACTTTTGACGTCGAGATTCTGGGCGCGGTGCCGTAGCGCGTGATCCATCAAGACAATGGCGAGCATTGCTTCGGCAATTGGCGTGGCGCGAATCCCGACACAAGGGTCATGACGCCCGGTGGTGGCAACCTCGACTGCCTCGCCCTTCACATTCACGGTACGGCCCGGCAGACGTATGCTGGAAGTGGGTTTGAGGGCGATGCTCACGACAATATCCTGCCCAGTGGAGATGCCGCCAAGGGTGCCGCCGGCGTAATTGGACAAAAAACCCTTCGGGGTGATTTCATCGCGGTGCTCCGTACCTTTTTGCTCGATGCAGTGGAATCCCGCACCGACCTCAACACCTTTCACCGCATTAATGCCCATCATGGCGTAGGCGATGTCGGCGTCCAACCGCCCGAAGATGGGTTCGCCCAGCCCCACCGGCATGTGGCTCGCAACGACATTGATCCGCGCGCCGATGGAATTGCCTTCCTTGCGTAACGCATCCATGTAAGCCTCCAGTTCCGCCACTTTCGAGGCATCCGGGCAAAAGAACGGGTTGTTATCGACCTCGTTCCAGTCCTTGAGCTCGGCTTTGATCGGGCCCAATTGCGCGAGGTAACCGCGGATTACCACACCGTAACTTTCATGTAAATATTTTTTGGCAATGGCCCCGGCCGCCACCCGCATCGATGTCTCGCGCGCGGAGGCGCGCCCACCGCCGCGATAATCGCGCAGGCCGTACTTCTGAACGTAGGTGTAATCGGCATGGCCCGGACGGAATCGATCCATTATTCTGGAGTAATCCTGCGGGCGCTGGTCGGTGTTCTGGATCAACAGGCCGATCGGCGTGCCGGTTGTCTTACCTTCAAACACACCCGAAATAATCTTGACTTCATCCGATTCGCGCCGCTGCGTGGTATGGCGCGACTTACCGGGCTTGCGCCGGTTGAGATCCGGCTGTAGGTCCGCTTCCGTCAGAGCCATGCCAGGCGGACAACCATCGACGATGCCGACATACGCCGGCCCATGGGATTCTCCCGCAGTGGTAACGGTAAACAGCTTTCCGATGGTGTTGCCGGACATGGCAGAATGTTACCGGCAAACTGGTTAAGTCACAAACCGTTAACCCGGCAGGCCTTGCCGGTTCGCGATGTTGAGTGTCGTGAACAGATTATAAAACGGAAGACGAGCCTTCCATTTGTTCACGACCGGCATAAAGGGCAGGTCCCGGTCTTCACCGAAAACATGCCGGCCTTGCATGATTTCGGCGTGCAACTTCTTGAGATCCGTCGACAACTGCTCGTATAGCGGCAGCAGCTCGGAAAATTCGGAATCCTCCGGGTCGCCTTCGTCCTCGGCGCACATCAGGATCTCCTCGATTTCAAAGATCAGCTGATCCACCAGATCCAGAAATTCGTCCCGCGTTCTCGGTGTCATGGTATGAATCTCAAAATTACGTAACAGGTTGTGCTCAAGGCCGCTTCGCTTCCGCCAACACCCAGGCGATGCCCACTCCCGCCATAAAAGAGGAATTTTTCTTCACCAACGGGCTGTCGTCAAAGGCGGCGCCGGACAGTTGATCATAGCGCGCAAACGCGCCGACCCAGAAACTCCGGAAACGCCGGTTGGCCGTGATCGTCAAGCGGCTGCCGCTGTACCCGCTTGTGGCATCGTAAGCAGGACGCGTCGGCGTGGCAAAATCTGGCGTCACCTCGTAGAAGTAGTCATGATATTTTTCCGACGCATAGAGGGGACCGGCCGACGCTCTCAGATCCCATCCCCTCTGGCGCATTTCATAATGGAGGCTGGGAGCGAAAACCCAGCCAATTTCATCATAATGCGCAAGATCGGTAGCGACCGCGATGCGCCAGGGCAGTCGAATCGACCAGGATTGATCATGAAAGCTGTCGCGTGACATGGTGATTTCGAGCAAGGGTCCCACCTCAACCGTCGGGTCTATGTCCGGCATCCCGCTTCGGGCCATATTGTCGTCGCTGCGTGCCGGTGGTCCGGCACTCACGCTCAGCTCGAGTCGGAGGCGATCGGAGCTGAACAACTTACCGCGCGCGCCCTCGCGATCGATCTGCAAGAACTTCCCGCGGTACTTGACGTAAGGCAAGGGAAACAGGTACGCACGCTGTTCATCAGATCCACGGTAATCGGGGAGGCTTAAACTGCCCACACCCAACCCCACTTCCCAAAGCGGCAATTCCCCGGCGCGTGCACTCGGCGCGGTCAGGCACAATGTCAGCAAGGTGAGAATATATAGTTGGCGCATCGGCATTCCTAATATATTCTTGAGTTCATGGTAATCGGGCCTTCTTCCTGAAGCCATCCATCCGATGCGACGACATTTCGCCATCGACCCAGATATATCCACGGCGGTTCGCCGGTATCTTGTCGGTATTCTTCTTTCCTGCTTCCTGATCCTGCCGCTATGGACGAGCGCGCCGCACGCGGCCCTCCCCGCGACAAAAAGTGCCGCGGACGTCACCCCCGAAACCGCCTCCCGTTTCACCAAAGGCCTGCTGTGGAAAATCGAATCACCGAATATTCCGGCCAGTTACGTTTTTGGCACCATCCATTCGGATGACAAACGTGTCACCGCTTTGCCCGAACCGGTTTCCCGGTCACTGAATGACGCCAAGCAGTTTGTCATGGAAGCCATCGTCGATGGCGATGCCCTGGTGAGCATGGCCGAGGTCATGTTTTTTAATGACGACCGTACCCTGGAACAGGTCATTGGCCAGAAACTTTACCGAGATACGAAGAAGGCATTGTCTGCGCGCGGCATGCCAACACAAGGTATCGAGAAGCAGAAACCCTGGGCGGTCATGATGGCGCTGTCCATGCCGACCCCAAAGACCGGAGAATACCTCGATTTCGTGTTGCAGGCTCACGTGACCCGAATGAACAAGCCCGTTTCCGGTTTGGAGTCTATTGCCGAGCAACTTTCGGTATTCAATGATCTGTCCCTCTCTGACCAGATTGCATTGCTGGAAGATACTGTACGCGCACAATCGACTTTGGACCGTCAATTCGAAGAGCTGCACCAGGCCTGGCTCGCCCGCGATCTGGGCGCCATCATGGCGCTCGCTGAAAAATACAAACCCGGCGACGACCGGCTATATTTCGACGTCATGGATCGCCTGCTAAACCAGCGGAATCTACGCATGGTGGAGCGAATGGGGCCGATCCTCAAGGAAGGTAGCGCTTTCATCGCCGTGGGCGCCGCGCACCTGCCGGGCGAAACGGGCCTGTTGTATCGCCTCGAGAAAGCCGGGTATCGTGTAAGGCCTGTATATTAACACTGTAAAAAACAACGAAGGAGACGCACATCGCTTCAAAAAAAAGGAAAAGTCGCAATAAGCCGCGCCGGAAAAAAACCGCGAAGCGACCCGTGACGACGTCCTGGACGCGCCGGTCCGACGAGCACCTGCTGGACACCCGGCTGTGCGACCTGGGGCTCACACTCAACGGCAGCAAGATGCAGAAAGAGGTCGAAGTCCTGTGGGACGAGTTGGCCCTTCGTGGATTTGCGTTCCGCCCGCACTGCTGGCTGTCGGACTGCTGGTTTTGCCCGGACGGTGTTCCTGGATTTGCCATCCCCTTCTACCTCGTGCATCCCCGGCTCATGCGCCTGGAAAAGGCGCACATGCTCGAATTCGACGGCACCACCACGGAGTCGCGCATGAAGCTGCTGCGTCACGAGACGGCACATGCGCTGGCCAACGCCTACCGACTGCACCTGAAGCAAAGCTGGCGCCGCCGTTTCGGGCGCGCCAGCAAGGCCTATCCCGAGAGCTATCTGCCGCGCCCTTATAGCCGCAATTACGTGCTTCACCTGGATAACTGGTATGCCCAGAGCCACCCCGCCGAGGACTGGGCCGAAACCTTCTCCGTGTGGCTCGACCCGGGCTCGCGCTGGCGCGAGAAATACCGCGACTGGCCGGCGCTCAAGAAACTTAATTACGTGGAAGAATTGATGAAGGAGATCATCGGCCACAAACCGCCGGTGCGCAGCAAGAAACAGGTTGACTCGATCGTCACTTTGCGCCTGACGCTGCGCGAATACTTCGCGGAGAAGCAGACACGCCTGCAACAGGATTTGCCGCGCTTTCACGAGCAGCAGTTGCGGCAGATCTTCCCCGCGTCGGTCAGCCACAAGAACGAGCGCGCGGCGCACTTCGTGCGAAAAATGCGTCGCGAGGCCATCAATAGCGTGGCGCGCTGGACTTCCGAATCCCGGTATCGCATCAACCTGACCATCGATGACATGATTCATCGCTGCGAAGAAATGAACCTGCACGCCTCCCGCGACAAGGAGGAAACCAAGACCGCGCTCATCGCCTCGCTGGTGATGCTCTACATGGGTTCACTGCGCAGCGGCATGTCGCGCCTGGCCATATGAAAAAGCTCCGCGTCATGATGGTGGTGCACTACACGCTGGTGCCCCCGGAAGACCTGAGCGACAAAAACGATCCGCGGATGGAGAAGTTCCGCACCGAGTACGACGTCAAAAATGCCCTCATGAGCCTCGGTCATGAAGTCCAGATCGTGGGTGTTTACGATGATCTCCTGCCGATCCGCAAGATGAACGAGGAATTCAAACCCCATATCGCGTTCAACCTTCTGGAGGATTTCGCCGGCAACAGCGCCTTCGATTATTACGTCGTCAGCTATTTTGAAATGATGCGTATCCCCTACACCGGATGTAACCCACGCGGCCTGCTGCTGGCACGCGACAAGGCGCTGACCAAGATGATCCTCACCTACCATCGCATCAGTGTTCCGGACTTCTATGTCTTCCGGCTCGGCCGCAAGATCAGCCGGCGGCGTAAGTTCACTTTTCCCTTGATCGTCAAATCATTGACCGAGGAAGGCTCGGTCGGAATCGCCCAGGCCTCCTACGTGGAGAATGAGGACCAGTTACGCGAACGCGTGGCACTTATTCACGACAAGCTTCATGGCGATGCCATTGCTGAGCAGTACATCGACGGGCGCGAACTGTATGTCACGGTTCTCGGCAATAGTAAGCTCGAGGTCCTACCCATCCGCGAGCTGGTATTCGACAACGTTGAACCAGGGACACCCAGAATGGCGACCTACGCGGTTAAATGGGACGACAAGTATCGCGAGCGCTGGGGCATCGAATACCAGTTCGCCCGCACCTTGCCAAATGGCATGGAGGAGCGCATCCAGCACCTGTGCAAGCGCGTTTATCACCTGCTCGATATGAATGGCTATGGGAGGGTCGACCTGCGGCTCACGGCCGACGGAGAAATCTACGTGATTGAAGCCAATCCCAACCCCGGCATCGCCCGCGACGAAGACTGCACGCATTCCGCCATCAAGGCCGGGATGAACTATGACGACTTCATTCAGCGCATTATCCATCTGGGTTCGACCTACCGGACCATCGAATAGCCCTCCGGGCGCCCGGTTTTTCCCCTCCCCGCAATTTCCCCAAGGCCACACGCAAGCCCAAAGCCAAATACGGGAACAAGGCAGCAGAGCGGCTATACTGCTTTCAATCTCTTGATGTTTAACAACCCCGCCGTTGGCGGGGTTGTCGTTTCATGCATTCACGGCAGCTTTCCGCTAAACTCCCTTAGCTCTTACATGAGCCAGAACCTGAAGAAGAATGTCCCAGCGTCCCTACGTCGTCACCGACAGCGCCCAGCGTGAACGTCTGTCCCGGCTTGAGAGTCTCCTTAAAGAGCGAATCCTGATCCTGGACGGTGCTATGGGCACCATGATCCAGCGCTACAAGCTAGGCGAGAAAGACTATCGCGGCGAACGCTTCGCGAGTTGGGCGCATGAGCTGAAGGGCAACAACGATTTGCTCACGCTGACGCAGCCCAAGATTATCCGCGACATCCACGCAGCCTATCTCGATGCCGGCGCCGATATCCTCGAGACCAACACCTTCAACTCGCAATCCATCTCTATGGCGGATTACAAGATGGAGGAACTGGCCTACGAGCTGAATCGAGAGGGCGCGCGCCTGGCGCGGGCCACGGCCGATGAATACGAACGCAAGGATTCTTCACGTCCCCGATTTGTCGCCGGCGTGCTCGGGCCAACCAACCGCACCGCCTCACTGTCACCGGATGTGAACAACCCGGGGTTTCGCAATATCAGCTTCGATGAGTTGGTCATGGCCTACACCGAAGCCACGCGCGGGCTGCTTGAAGGCGGTGCTGATTTGTTGCTGGTCGAAACCGTGTTTGACACGCTCAACTGCAAGGCGGCGCTGTACGCCATCGACCAATATTTTGAAAAGCACGGCATCCGCGTGCCCATCATGATCTCGGGCACCATCACCGATGCCAGTGGTCGCACCCTTTCCGGACAAACCACCGAGGCCTTCTGGAATTCCATCGCGCATGCAGAGCCTTTAATCGTGGGGCTCAACTGCGCGCTCGGCACCTCGCAATTGCGTCAGTATGTCGAGGAAATGGCGCGCGTGGCCAACGTGCACGTCAGCAGCCATCCCAACGCCGGTTTGCCCAACGAATTTGGCGGCTATGACGACACACCGGAATTCATGGCCGAGCAAATCGGGGAATGGGCAGGTTCCGGTTTTATCAATATTATTGGCGGCTGCTGCGGGACCACGCCACCGCATATCAAGGCCATCGCCGAGGCCGTACGAAAGGTGCGTCCACGCACGTTGCCGAAAATCGAGCCGCAATGCCGGCTCGCGGGTTTGGAGCCGCTCAATATCGGCCCGGACAGCCTGTTCGTGAACGTAGGCGAGCGCGCCAACGTTACCGGCTCGGCCGTGTTCAAAAAACTTATCCTGAACAACGAATACGACAAGGCCCTCGACGTGGCGCGGAGCCAAGTGCAAAACGGCGCGCAGATGATCGACGTCAATATGGACGAGGCCATGCTCGAGGGTGAGAAGGCCATGTCGACCTTTCTGCATCTCATCGCTTCCGAACCGGAAATCTCGAGGGTACCGGTCATGATCGATTCCTCGAAGTGGACCGTGCTCGAGGCCGGACTGAAATGCGTGCAGGGCAAGCCGGTGGTGAACTCCATCAGCCTCAAGGAAGGCGAGGAAAAATTCATCGAGCAGGCACGCGCCTGCCGCCGCTACGGCGCGGCCGTGGTGGTCATGGCCTTCGACGAAAAAGGCCAGGCCGACACGCGCGAACGCAAGATCGAGATCTGCGTGCGTTCATATAAAGTGCTCACCGAAAAGGTCAGCTTGCCGCCGCAGGACATCATCTTCGACCCGAATATTTTCGCTATCGCGACCGGCATCGAGGAACACAACAACTACGCCGTGGATTACATTGAGGCCACGCGTGAGATTCGCAAACGCCTGGCGCACGCGCATATTTCGGGCGGCGTGTCCAACGTATCGTTCTCGTTCCGCGGCAACAACGCCGTGCGCGAAGCGATTCACTCGGTGTTCCTGTACCACGCCATTAAAGCCGGCATGACCATGGGCATTGTCAACGCCGGCCAGCTGGCGGTGTACGAGGACATCCCATTGGAGCTGCGCAGCCGAGTCGAGGATGTGATCCTGAACCGCCGGCCGGATGCCACCGAGCGTCTGCTTGAGATCGCCGCGAAGTTTGCCGGTGAAGGCGGCAAGGCCAAGGTGGAGGACCTTTCCTGGCGCGGAACACCGGTGACCGAACGGCTGACCCACGCACTGGTGCACGGTATTGATGAATATGTCGAGAATGATACCGAAGAGGCGCGTCAACAATTCGCGCGGCCTATTCAGGTCATCGAAGGCCCACTCATGGACGGCATGAACGTCGTCGGTGACCTATTCGGTGCCGGTAAAATGTTCCTGCCACAGGTAGTCAAGAGCGCGCGCGTCATGAAGAAGGCCGTGGCCTGGCTCATCCCCTTCATCGAGGCGGAGAAGACCTCCGAGAGTCGCGCCAAGGGCAAGATCCTCATGGCGACGGTCAAGGGCGACGTGCACGATATCGGCAAAAACATCGTGGGCGTGGTGCTGGCCTGTAATAACTACGAGGTCATCGACCTCGGCGTCATGGTACCAGCGGCGAGAATTCTTGAAACCGCGAAGAAAGAAAAGGTGGACATCATTGGTCTGTCCGGCCTGATCACGCCCTCCCTCGAAGAGATGGCGCATGTCGCGAAGGAAATGCAACGCGAGGATTTTACGATCCCCCTACTCATCGGCGGCGCTACCACCTCGCGCGTGCACACGGCGGTGAAAATCGCACCGAACTATCCCCACCCGGTGGTGTGGGTGAAGGACGCCTCGCGCGGTGTGGGCGTGGCCTCGAACCTGCTCAGCACGGACCTAAAAATAGACTTCGTGGCAAAGGTCCAGGCCGAGTACGAGGAAGTGCGTGCTCGACACAAGGGCAAGCAGGCCGGGGTGCGCATGCTATCGATCACGGAGGCGCGCGCCAACAAAACCAGAATTGACTGGAAGAGCCATGTCCCGACCACGCCACGCAAACCGGGCATTACCGTGTTCGAGGATTACCCCCTCGATGAGCTGACACGTTACATCGACTGGACGCCGTTCTTCATCACTTGGGAGATGAAAGGCCGTTACCCGGCCATTCTCAAGGATGAGAAAACCGGCGTAGAGGCCAGTAAGCTTTTTAACGATGCTCAAGCGTTGCTCAAGCGCATCATTCAGGAAAAGTCATTCACGGCGAAAGGTGTCATCGGCCTGTTCCCGGCCAACAGCGTGAACGACGATGACATCGAAGTGTATCAGGATGAATCGCGCAAGAAGGTCGCCCTGACACTGCACAGCCTGCGCCAACAGGATGAAAAACCTCCAGGGCGGCCGAATCGTGCGCTGGCGGATTTCGTGGCGCCGAAGGACTCCGGTGTTAAGGATTACCTCGGGGGGTTTGCCGTCGGGATTCACGGGGCCGAAGCGCTGGCAATGAAATTTGAGAAACAGCACGACGATTACAATGCCATCATGGCCAAGGCGCTGGCCGACCGGCTGGCCGAGGCCTTTGCCGAGCGACTGCATGAACGCGTGCGCCAGGAATTCTGGGGCTACGTGAGCAGTGAAAAACTCGACGGTGAAGCGCTGATTCGAGAGGAATACCAAGGCATCCGCCCGGCTCCCGGGTACCCGGCATGTCCGGAGCACACCGAAAAAGAGCTGTTGTTCAAACTGATCGATGCCACGAAGAATACCGGCGTGAAGCTGACCGAAAGCTTCGCTATGCGCCCTGCCGCCGCCGTGAGCGGGCTTTATTTTTCGCATCCCGAATCGCGGTACTTTGCCGTAGGCAACCTCGGCAAGGATCAGGTGGAAGATTACGCGCGGCGAAAGAAAATGAAACTCGTCACCCTGGAACGCTGGCTGTCGCCAAACCTGGGATACGAGCCACAGGAATAATTAACTATTGTTTCTCTGTGTCGAGAAGCTTGCTGGACTGGCGACTAGAAATACCCTGCCACCAAAGCATTATTTTCAATTCTCACCCTTTCTCCCGACTTGAATCGAGGGGTGGAGTCTTGCGCGATGGTGTGCTGTTCACCACTATTCATGCGCACCGTGATCACAAAGCGGGCGTCCTGTAGCTGATTGCCTTCGATTTTCTTTCCGGCGACGGACTGCACGCCATTGAATGATGAAATTTTGACGTATTCGATGACACCACACTTCTCGCACTCCCGGGAAGCCAGTTCTTCATCGCTCAGATCAATCGAGCTGGGGAAACCCCCGGTAGCAATGCCGATTCCCAACAGAAGTAACAGCACTGCCGAAATGGCAGCAATTTTTTTAAGAATATTTATTATTATCTGAGTGGGCATGGTAAATTGTTCCTTTGCGCGTGATAACGCTGAAAAAACAGAATGTAAACTTGCGGGTATAATACACTGGGGGATGTGAAGTTTTTCCCGCTATTGACAGAGTTTACAAATATTAACAAACAAAAATTGCCCGTCTGGCGACAGTTGTCATGATTACAACGATTCCGAGATTATTTTCCCGGAATCCTGTAAATCCCGGAAAATTTCTTGCTCTGTTAAAACCGGTCAGCAGAAAGATATTTCCCAAAATGACTATGGTTCGGGAGAGGATGGCGTTCTTGAGCTGTCACAAATGGTGTAGAATTTCAATTCCGTAGCATGTTTGTTCATTCAAGGAGACAAGATGGCAACCCCGGAAGACAGCAAGAGCATACTCATTCCCATCGTCGTCATGGCGTTGGCGGCAGCCGGTGGCGTGGCGGCAATCAAGACCGGTGTCATCACGAATCCATTTCAGCCGGCCGAAGAAACTGCCGCGACAGTCCAATCTGCCGCGCCCACATCTACCGCGCCAGCCCCGAAAACTGCGCCCACCCAAGGTACTGTTCCCGCCCAGGTGAATAAGCCAGCGGCCGTCAAACCCAAAGTAGCCAAGGCCACGCCGGCCGTGTGCCGTGAATGCGGCGTGGTCGAATCCATTGAAAG
>JAOTWF010000065.1 GCA_029863005.1 Gammaproteobacteria bacterium
CCACTTCGATGGGCGAAGTCAGCGCCCGTACGCCTTGCGAGGCTACGAGCACGCCGGTGACGCCGCCGAGGATGGCATCCACCTGTTCTGATTCCGCCACGCGCGCGCCGCTCCAAACTTTGAATGGGCCGTTACCGAAAAGATCGCCCGACACGGCTCCGAAGCGTTTCGCCGGAATGTCCAGCCAATTGGCCGTAAGCCCCGCGGGCGTACACAAGCTGAGCACCATCTCTTCGTCGTTACGTATGGTGGTGGGGGCGATGTTGAGCTGCATGTTTCCCGCCAGCACCATGGCAGCGGCACCCGGGCTGTCGAGCACCCATTCCGCTTCGGTCAGGATACCGGCGCCGGTGCATCCCACGACCTGAAGACAGCCGCCGGCGCGCGCCGCCGCGCGCAGCGCGGGTTCAGGGTTAGCCGCATATTCCGGGGTGAGAAACAGCAAAATGGCGTTGGCGCGTTCGCACCCGGCTTTCTTGAGGGCGCGTTTGACAGCGTTTTCCGCATGCTCCGGAAAAGCGCGGTGACCATGACTCAATCCGGTGGCGACGTACCGTGTTTCCATCTTTTCACTTTAGCGCTGTATTCACACAAATCATAGATGACGCATTCGTGACACCGCGGTTTCCGGGCAATACAGGTATAGCGCCCGTGCAGAATCAACCAATGATGGGCGTCATGACGGTATTCCTCCGGAACGAGTTTCAGCAAACACTTTTCCACCGCCCACACGTTTTTACCGGGGGCGATGCCGGTACGATTGGCCACACGGAAGATATGCGTATCCACGGCTATCGTCGGCTGGCCGAAGGCGGTGTTGAGGATCACATTGGCGGTCTTGCGGCCGACCCCCGGCAAGGCCTCCAGGGCTTCGCGCGTATCTGGAACGCGCCCACCGTGTTTTGCGACAAGCAGTCGGCAGGTCTTCAGGATATTTTTCGCCTTGGTGTTGTACAGGCCGATGCTTTTGATGTAGCGCTTGAGGCCACGCAGGCCAAGACCGAGAATTTGTGTTGGCGTTCGCGCTACCTTGAAGAGTTCCGCGGCGGCCTTGTTAACACTTTTATCCGTCGCCTGGGCCGAGAGGATGACGCAGATGAGCAACTCAAACGGTGTGCGGTAGTGAAGTTCCGTGGTCGGGCGCGGGTTCGCCTTTTTGAGGCGGGTGAAAATCGCCCGCCGTTTTTGCGCATTCATACCGACGAGGAACCCGATCCGAAGGTGCGTTGCTTCTTTGCCCTGACCCGCGAGACCGCCGCGCGAATCTCTTCGCGGATTTGTGCCCGATCGGGTGCCGGTGGGGGATTGGTGGTGGTCGTGGTTTGACGCGAACGCCTGATCCGCGCCAGGCGTTGCACGCGCTGCTCGGTGCGCCGGCGCCAGTAATCGGTTTCGGCGCGCGCGTACTCCGGCCAGGGTTCCTGGATCACGGGGGAGTCGATCGGCACCAAGGCGATGCAGTCCACCGGGCAAGGCGGCAGACACAATTCGCAACCGGTGCATTCGTGGGCGATGACCGTGTGCATCAGCTTGCGCGCGCCGAGGATGGCATCCACCGGACAGACATCGAGACACTTACGGCAGCCAATGCAAAGATTCTCCTCGATTACCGCGCGCGCCCGCGGATGGTGCCGGCCGAAACGCGGATCGAGTAGTTTTGGCGCTCTTTGCAGCAATGCGCTCAGCGCCTCTATCGTTACTTCGCCGCCCGGCGGGCATTGATTGACATCGGCGTCACCGGTGGCGAGCGCCGCGGCGTATTCTCGGCAGCGCGGGTAACCGCATTGCTGGCATTGCGTTTGCGGGAGCCAGGCGTCAAGGCGTTCGACGAGGGTAGGCAGGCGGTGGGAGGGCACGGTCATAGCGCCACAATATCATGGCGTTCGACACCCTCGGCAATGACATGACCAGAAAGACTCCGCACGGCCACCCGCGCGTGATTTTCCAATTGCCCGGGACTATCGGACCGACGTACCATGAGGCGGCATCTATATATAAGACGTCAGGCGGGAACCCGCCCCCACCGGCCCTGGTCCGGCGCCTGCCAGAGGAGAATAAATGAATATCGAAAAAGTGATTTTCAGTTTTTTTATCGTGTTGGCCCTGACCCTCAACTTCGGGTTTTTCCTTGGGGAATTCGAAAACCCGGAACATCACAATGTCTACGAACTGTTTGCCGTCGTGATCGTGAATCTGATCGCCACGGTGCTCAAATTCGGCGAGCGCACGCAAATGGGGGCGGTACTGCTGGCGACGAGCCTTGTCGCCAGCCTGCAATTGATCGCTGCGGTACTGATGTGGACTTTCGCCGTTCATATTCACAACACCGGCCTTACGCCCCTGATAATGAGCACGATCGTTTCGCTGGCCGGTGGAGCGTTGGTGGCCAATATCATCTCCGTCGTGTTGCTGGTCATCGATATCTCGGTACAGCGGCGTTAGGGACGCCAACGTATCCGTGATGAAGAACACCGCCCTGTTTCTGATCCTGCGGCGCATGCGTACGCCGCTGCTGGTGTTGATCGCCGCCTATGCCATATCCATTCTGGGTCTCGTCCTGATTCCCGGCACGGAAGTCGACGGCAATCCGCAACATCTGACTTTTTTCCACGCTTTTTACATCATGACCTATACCGCGACCACCACCGGTTTCGGTGAATTGCCGGTGCCCTTCAACGATGCGCAGCGCTTGTGGGTCACGATTTCCCTATATATCTCTGTGGTGGCCTGGCTCTACGCGATCGGTGCCTTGATCACCATGTTGCGCGACCCGGCCTTAAGACAGCTGATCGGCCAGAACCGTTTTGCAGCACAGGTGCGCCGGCTCAATGAGCCGTTTTACATCGTCTGTGGTTACGGCGACACCGGCAGCGTGGTGGTTCATTCAATGATTGATTGCAATCTGGGGGCGGTAGCCATCGACAAGAATCAGGATCGCCTGAATGAATTGATGCTCGAAAGTTTGCCGGTGCATGTTCCCTTTTTGTGCGGGGATGCCAGCCTGCCGAGTAATTTGACCATGGCGGGACTTAACCATCCTTACTGCCGCGGCGTGTTGGCACTTTGTGAAGATGACCTGGCTAATCTGAGAATCGCCATCACTTGTCGGCTGCTCAGCCCCGGTCTGGCGGTGATCTGCCGGGCCCAGTCGCACGATACCGAGGCAAATATGGACTCCTTCGGCACGGACGCGGTCATCAATCCTTTTGACACCTTCGCCGATCGTCTCGCACTGGCCTTGCACTCGCCAGACATGCATCTCCTGTATGAATGGTTGACCGGAATTCCGGGAGCACCGCTGCCGGAACGACTCCACCCCCCGCACGGAACCTGGGTAGTCTGCGGGTTCGGCCGCTTCGGCAAAGCCGTGCAGCGCTATCTGGAGTTTGAAGGCGTGCCCATGGTGATTGTGGAAAGCGACCCGGCGAAGACCAAGGCGCCCAAGAATGTCATCATCGGCCGGGGCACCGAAGCCGTGACACTCCGCGCCGCCCATATTGAAAAGGCCGTTGGTATCGTCGCGGGCACCGACGATGACGCCAACAACCTGTCGATCATCGTGACCGCGCGCGAACTCAATCCGAAACTGTTTCTGGTGGCGCGCCAGAATGACAATGAAAACGACGCTGTATTCCAATCGGCGCGGCTCGACCTGGTCATGCAGCGCGCCCGCGCCATCTCGCGAAGGATCTTGGCGCTGATCACAGCGCCCCTGCTGACGGATTTTTTGCGTCTGATGCGGCACCAGAAAACGGAATGGGCGAAGGAACTCATCGAATACATGCGCCCCCTGCTGGGCGGCGTGACGCCGGTTCTGTGGACCGTGGGAATGACGGAAGAAGAAGCGCCGGCCATGGAAAAAGCCCTTCAGTCTGGAGCGATCCTGACCGTGTCCCTGCTGCTCCGGGATCCCCATGACCGGGAGCAACGGCTGCAAGCCATGGCCTTGATGATGAAGCGCGGTAAGGAAGAGCACCTGCTCCCGGAAGATGACATGGAATTGAAGCCGGGCGACAGAATCCTCTTCTGCGGGCGCGAGGGCATGGCGGCACATCAGCGCCGGACACTGATGAATCCCAACGTTATTCACTATCTTGTTTCCGGCGAGTCGCTGCCCGATGGAACGATCTGGCGCTGGCTCGCCCATCGCGGGGGCTGAGTCGTGTGACCCGTGCTGATTTTGTAAATCGGGGCGGCCTGTGGGTGCTGGCCCAGATACTCTTTATGTTGATTGCCTTGCTCCTTCCTGTCTGGTTCGGAGCAGGAAAATGGCTTCCGCAAGATCTGTTGTCCCTCTTTGGCGCGGCGATAACGGCCGTGGGAGCGTGGCTTACGGTATGGGGCCTTAAGAGCCTGGGGGCGGCGCTAACGCCTTTTCCCGCACCACTTACTGAAGCAACGCTGCATCGCCTCGGGGCATACCGCATGATGCGTCATCCCATCTATGCCAGTGTCATGCTGGCGAGTTTCGGGTGGGCATTGTGGTGGTTGAGCGGGATTGGGGTGGTGTATGCATTGGCGCTCGCGTTTTTCTTCGACCGCAAGGCCGCGGTCGAGGAAATAAAACTGCGGGAAAAATATCCGGATTATCCCGACTATGCCCGGCAAGTGAAAAAATTCATCCCCGGCGTGTATTGATCCGGGGATGAACGTGGAGGTTTTTCAGCGCGGCTGGGTGATGGTGAACGCGCCGCGTAGATCGCCGGTTTTGTAGCCGGTCGCCTTGTCGTTCGGATACAGCTCCTTGAGTTTCGCCTGGACCGCCGGATCGAGCTGTTCACCGTGGCACTTGAGGCAGGGCATGTTGGCCGGTATCGCAATCGCCTTCATGTAACGGAATTCCTTGCCGACGACCTCGTGATGTTCGAGCTTTGCCGGATCCTCACCCGCCGCCTTGCGTGCCTCGAAGCTTTCGAGGACCTTTTTCTCCCACGCGTCCGGGGCGTTGTTGGTGTTGCGGACCTTGAGGCTGGTGCGGCCAATGCGGAGATTGCCCGCACCCGAGATTTCCTTGGCAATAGCCGGCGCCCTGGTATTGCAGACCTTGATGGCATTGGGCGGGCCGCCCTCTTTCATGGCCGATTGCAGCTCGGCCAGCAAGGTACTTTGCAATTTCATCGCGGCGTTACGGCTTGCCTCGATGCGCGCGTCAGTGTCGTCCGCCAGCACGGGCGCGGCCAGGAGGACGGTGGTCCATAACACGATGGAAAGTCTTATCATCTGATACCTCGGACAATTGATTGTAGAGCCACGCGTAAACTATCCTAAGTTCCGGCCGGGATGAATTGATTTAAATCAAGATTGACACCAAGCTGTATGGCGGTTGCCACGGCGGGAAGCGGGTATTATTTGACTCGCATGCCCGGTTGCGCACCATCATCAGGGGAGAGGATCCATAAATCCTTTTTCCCGGGGCCGGCGGCCAGCACCATGCCCTCGGAATTCCCGAATTTCATTTTACGCGGGGCGAGATTCGCCACCACTACCGTGAGCCGACCTTCGAGGTCTTCGGGTTGGTAAGCTTCTTTAATTCCGGCGAACACCGTGCGGGTAATGCCACCGAGGTCGACAGTCAATTCCAGCAGCTTGTCCGCGCCTTCCACGTAACTCGCCTTCACGATGCGTGCGATGCGCAAATCGACTTTGGCGAAATCGTCGTAACCGATCTCAGGCAAGATCGGATGCCGGGCCAGGTCGCTGGTGTCAGTGACGGTTTCGGAGGTTTTTTCGGCCATGGTTTTCATATCCTTTTGAGCTTCATCGAGCAGCGCGGGGATGCTCTTCGGGTCGATGCGCGTCGCCAGATGCTGGTAGGGATTGATGGAATGTCCGGTCAGGAGGCTGTCGGCGTCCCGCCAGGTGAGCGGCGGTATATTAAGGAATGACTCCACGTCCTCCGCGATATTCGGCAGGATGGGTTTGAGGTAAATCGTGAGCAAGCGGAATAAGTTCAGGCTGGTGGTGCACACTTGCTGCAAATGCTCCTTCTGCGCGGGGTCCTTGGCCAGGAGCCAGGGTTTGCGGTCATCGACAAAGGCGTTGGCCTTGTCCGCCAGCGCCATGATGAGGCGCACGGCCTCGGCGTAATCGCGGTTTTCATAACACTGCGCAATGAGTTCCGCCGCCTTTTGTGTTTCCTGCAGCAATTCCTTGTTTATTGCCTCCCGCCCCAGTTTTCCGCCGAAGCGCTCGGTGATGAAACCGGCGGCGCGCGAGGCGATGTTGACGTACTTGCCGATGAGATTGCTGTTGATGCGCGCGACGAAGTCGTCGAAATTGAGGTCGATATCCTCCACCCGGCCGTTCAGCTTGGCCGCGAAGTAATAGCGCAAGTAGCGTGGATGCAAGTGGTTGAGGTACGAGCGTGCGGTGATGAAGGTGCCGCGCGATTTGGACATTTTGGTGCCGTTGATGGTGAGGAAGCCGTGGGCAAACACCGCCGTCGGGGTGCGGTAGTTCGCGCCATGCAGCATCGCTGGCCAGAACAGCGTATGGAAATAGAGAATATCCTTGCCGATGAAGTGGTACAGCTCGGCGGTGCTGTTCTGGCCCCAGAAATCCTCGAATTTAAGTTTTTTTCTGGCGCATAGGTGCTTGAAGCTCGCCATGTAGCCAACCGGGGCATCCAGCCAGACGTAGAAATATTTTCCCGGCGCATCGGGGATCTCGAAGCCGAAGTAGGGGGCGTCGCGTGAGATGTCCCAGTCTTTAAGGCCCGCGTCGAACCACTCGGAGAGTTTGTTCGCCACTTCCGGCTGCACGTGGCGTGCCTTGGTGATGTCCGGGTGCAGCCACTCGCGCAGCCAGGACTCGAAATCGCCAAGTTTGAAAAAGTAATGCTCCGAGTCTTTCTCCACCGGCGGTACGCCGGAGAGCACCGAGACGGCATCTTTCAGTTCGGTCGGCGCGTAAGTGGCGCCGCAGTTCTCGCAGGAATCGCCGTACTGGTCAGGAGCCCCACAGCGCGGGCAGGTGCCTTTGATGAATCGGTCGGGCAAGAACATGTTCTTAACCGGATCAAAAGCCTGCTTGATGGTACGTCGGCTGATGTGACCGGCTTTGGACAGGCGCCGGTAGATTTCCGTGACGATCTCGCGGTTTTCATCCGAATGCGTGGAGTAATAATTATCGAAGCCGATGCCGAAGTCGGCGAAATCGCGTTGGTGCTCCTCGCTCATGCGGGTGATGAGTGCTTCCGGCGCGATGCCCTCCTGCTGGGCGCGCAGCATGACCGGCGTGCCGTGGGTGTCGTCCGCGCAGACGTACCAGCATTCGTGCCCGCGCATCTTCTGGAAGCGTACCCAGATGTCGGTCTGGATGTATTCCACGAGATGCCCGATGTGGAGCGGGCCGTTGGCGTAAGGCAGGGCGCTGGTGACGAGGATTTTTCGTTTCTTTTCGGGCATAAAATCGCCGCCAAGTTAACATAGCGGGCATTTCTTCGCTTAACCCCGTTATCATAAGGGAATTCAATGTTTTACGCCGCCCTTGCTCATGACTTTTTTTTGTCCCCGGTGTAGCATGTGCGCCCCCTGACAGTCGGAAATCGGAGTGAGCTTCATGGCGGACGTTTCCCAACAGCAAGTTGAAACCGCGCTCAAAGAGGTGATCGATCCCTACCTCGAGCAGGACCTGGTCACGGCCAAGGCGGTGAAAAAAATTACCGTCGATGGCGGCAAAGTGACCGTGGACGTGGAATTGGGCTACCCCGCCAAGGGACACATGCCCGGTTTCTCCGCGAAGCTGAAGGAAAAAGTCGCCGCCCTTGCCGGTGTCAAGGACGTGGCCATCAACATGGCCTCGAAGGTCGCCGCCCATGGCGTGCAGAAGGGCGTCAAACCCATTGAGAACGTGAAGAACATCATCGCCGTGGCTTCTGGCAAAGGCGGAGTCGGTAAATCGACCGTGGCGGTCAATCTGGCGCTGGCGCTCTCCGCCGAGGGCGCCAGGGTCGGCATTCTCGACGCCGATATCTACGGCCCCAGCCAGCCGACCATGCTGGGCGTGAAGATGAAGCCGGAGTCAAAAGACGGCAAGTCGCTTGAGCCGGTCATGAGCTATCACCTGCAGTCCATGTCCATCGGTTACCTCATCGATGAGGAAACCCCGATGATCTGGCGTGGTCCGATGGTGACGCAGGCGCTCGAACAGCTCCTGAAGGACACGAACTGGAGCGACGTGGATTACCTGATCGTCGACCTGCCCCCCGGCACCGGCGACACGCAATTGACGCTGGCGCAGAAAGTCCCGGTTTCCGGTGTCGTGATCGTCACCACACCGCAGGACATTGCGCTGCTGGACGCGCGCAAGGGCCTTAAGATGTTTGAAAAGGTGGACATCCCCGTACTCGGCATCGTCGAGAACATGAGCACGCACATCTGCAGCAAGTGCGGGCACGAGGAGCATATCTTCGGCACCGGCGGCGGCGAGAAGATGGCCGAGCAGTACGACGTGGATTACCTGGGCTCGCTTCCGCTCGATATCCGCATCCGCGAGGAGACCGATTCCGGCAAGCCGACCGTGGTCGCCGATCCCGAGTGCCGTATCTCGCAGATCTACCGTGACATCGCCCGGAGGCTGGCCGCGAAGCTCTCGCTGCGCAAGAAAGATTTCTCAGCCAAGTTCCCGAGCATCGTCATCCAGAATACCTAAGGAGCTTCAGGCTTGAAGCGCTAAGCTTCAAGCTCCGACTTATGGGAATCAAATCAGACAAATGGATCCGCCGCATGGCGCAGGCGCAAGGTATGATCGAGCCGTTCGAGCCGAACCAGATCAAGCAAAACAGCAGCGGCCCCATCGTTTCCTACGGTACCTCCAGCTACGGCTACGACATCCGCTGCTCGGATGAATTCAAGATCTTCACCAACATCAACTCCACCATCGTCGACCCCAAGCAGTTTGACCCGAGCAGCTTCGTGGATTTCAAGGGCGGTGTCTGCATCATCCCGCCGAATTCCTTTGCGCTGGCGCGCACCGTCGAGTTCTTCCGCATCCCGCGCAACGTGCTGACCATCTGCCTTGGCAAGTCCACTTATGCCCGCTGCGGTATCATTGTGAACGTGACACCCTTGGAACCAGAATGGGAAGGCCACGTGACGCTGGAGTTCTCCAACACCACCCCGCTGCCGGCAAAAATCTACGCCAACGAAGGCGTGGCGCAGGTGATTTTCATCGAGGGCGACGAAATTTGCGAAACCTCTTACAAGGATCGTGGCGGAAAGTATCAGGGCCAAAAGGGCGTTACCCTGCCGAAGATTTGACGTCTCCGGTTTTCGCCGCCTCCCATGCGAGGAGGACCTTCTTTCGAGTGACTCCCCATCGATACCCCCCCAACGCACCGCTTTTGTGGATCACGCGATGGCAGGGGATCAGCCAAGCCACCGGGTTGTGCGCCACGGCATTGGCCACGGCACGCACCGCGCGCGGCGCCTGGACATGCCGTGCCAGTTCTTCGTAGGACACTACGTCACCCGGCGGAATACGCAGCAACGCTTCCCATATCTTGATCTGAAAATTAGTACCACGCACATACAGGTCGATGTCGAGTGTGTGCCCGTTGCCGCGTGCGAACAAACGACTCGCGAGTGGAGCGGTCACGCGAGGTGATTCCTTGAGGTGCGCACGCGGCCATTCGGCCGCGAGTTCCGCAGTAGCGGCACGGCGATTAGACGATACGAATCCAAGATGGCAAACACCGCGCGCCGTCACGGCGAGCAGGCATTCTCCGAATGCGCTTGGATGAAATCCATAGTGAATCGAAAGCCCCTCGCCGGCGCGTTTGAGTTCGCCGGGCGTTACAGCGTGAATATTGACCAACAAATCGTGCAGGCGCCCGCCGCTGGAAAGCCCCGAGTCGTAGGCGGCGTCGATACTTGTGCGTGAGTCGTGCAGCATCCGGACGGCGTGTCCGGCGGTGAGATATTGCACAAAGCGCTTGGGGCTGATGCCGGCCCAGCGCCGGAACAGCCGCTGGAAATGAAATTCGCTGAGACCTGCGCCGCGTGCCAGCACCTTCAAATCTGGTTGCTGGCGGTAGTTCTGTTCCAGATAAAGAATTGCGCGCGCAATGCGCTCGTAATCCGTGTTCTTCCGTGAAGCAGCGTTACCCCTGTTCATGGATGCAGGTTATTCAGGCTGACCTCCGGTGACAACCCGATTCTTGCGGCGGCCGCCCAAGCAATCCGCATCGTAAGGTGCCCGCGCCGTCTCAGGCCTCGAGTGAGTTAATTCGGCAGTAACCGGGCAAAGAACGCCTTGAGATAACCGGTTTCTGGAATCGCCGGGTGCATGGGGTGGTCCGGCCCCTGATGGCCTTCCTCGATGATCTCCAAAAACCGGTCAATGTGCCGGCTGTTCTTCAGCAGGATTTCACGCAGGTCATCCCGATGCAGATGATACGAGCAGGAGCAGGAAACCAGAATGCCGTCTTTCGACAACACCTGCATCGCCATCTGGTTCAGTCGTTGGTAGGCCTTCGTTCCTTCCTTGATGTCTTTCTTGCGTTTGATGAAGGCCGGCGGGTCGAGCACCACGACATCAAAACGCTCACGCGCGCTGCGCAGGCGGCGCAACAGTTCAAACGCCTCTTCTTTTTCGACACTAATTTTTTCGGTCACGCCATTCAGTTCAGCATTGCGGCTGATGAGTTCGACGGCTTTGGGTGAACTGTCCGCACACAACACCGAGGCGGCCCCGGCGGCCGCTGCCTGTACGCCGAAGGCCCCGAGATAGCTGAATACATCCAGCACGCGTTGATCTTTAATATAGTGTCGCAGGCGCGTGCGGTTGGGCCGCTGGTCGTAGAACCAGCCGGTTTTTTGGCCGGTGTGCAGCGGCACCTCAAATTTGACGCCGTTTTCCTCGAGCGTGATGAACTCCGGCACTTCCCCCAGCGCTGCCTCGACGTAACTCGTCAACCCTTCCATCTCACGGACCGAGGTGTCGTTGCGCCACAGGATGGCGGCCGGACTAATGACTTTTTGCAGTGCGGCCACGATCTCGCTTTTCAGCTTTTCCATGCCGGCAGTGGTGATCTGGGCCACCAGGATATCGCCATAGCGATCCACCACCAGCCCCGGCAGGCCGTCGCTGTCGCCGAAGGCGAGACGGTAATAAGGTGTATCGAACAGCCTTTCCCGTAACGACAGGGCGATGTTCAGCCGATGGGTAAGCAGCGACTGATCGAGGACGTACTTCGGATCGCGTGACACCAGCCGTGCGCAAATGAGTGCATGCGGGTTGATATAACCCGAACCGAGCACATGACCGGCGGCATCGTTGATCAACACTGCTTGCCCGGGCTCGAACGCCGTGAGCGGAGTCAGTTTCGTGTCCACTTCGTTGCTGAAAACCCAGACATGGCCGGCGCGCAGGCGACGGTCTTCGTTTTTATTCAGGCGCAGCGTTGGGAGCGTGGCGGTCATGGGACCGCGGAGCTTATGTGAAACGCAGGGAAATGAAAACCTTAAGGCCGCACGAAGCGCCAGAAACCGGCGGTCGCGAGCGTTGCCAGCAACGCGGATACAAGGAAAGCGGTTTGGACGCCATAGAGCGCCCACAGCCCGCCGATCAATATTCCCGCCGGAATCGCGGCGAGCCCGACGAGCATGTGAAACCAGCCGAAGGCGGTGCCGCGCTCTGCGGGGGTGGCGAGATCGCGCACCAGCGCGCGCTCCGCCCCCTCGGTCAGGCCGAAATAAAATCCCAGTGCCAGGCTCCAGGCCCACAGCATCATCGGCTCGACCACGAAGGCGAGCGCGAACAACGTCACGGCATAAACCATCCAGCCGGTCAGGATCAGTGGCCGGCGGCCGATGCGATCGGTTTGGCTCCCGGCCTGCTCGGCGATGACGGCCTTCACGACATGCATGGCCGCCCACAGCAGCAGCAATTCCACGACGGTCATGCCCAGCTCATGTCCGCGCAGGAGCAGGAACGTTTCCGGAATTTTTCCGAGCGTGAAAAACGCCAGCAGCGTCAGGTAACGCCGTGAAATCGGGCTCAGCCGGCTCCAGCGCAGCGGCGCGCGTTCGGCGGGGAGCGCCACCGGACGCGGCACCTCTTTGATCCCGAAGGAAAAGAGCAGCACCGCCAGCACGCCGGGAATGGCGGACAAGGCGATCACGATGTCCAGGCGATCAGTTCCCCAGTAAACCACGGCGGCGGCAACGAGTGCGCCCAGCACGGCGCCGGCATGATCGAGCGCGCGCGTGAAACCGTATGCGCGCCCGGCAATGCCATCGTCAATG
>JAOTWF010000066.1 GCA_029863005.1 Gammaproteobacteria bacterium
CGATCTTCTTCATGTCCTTAGGACAATGAAACGCGAAGGCATTGCTGGCAAGCGCAAGGCCGACCGCCGCGACGAGTATGCGAAGTTTCATGATGATCTCCTTGGGTTGAGTCGGATTGGCGGAAATAAGTACCGCATCCCTGTAATCATTATCGGGTAATCATTGCTGAAGCTATTTTATTCCCTCTCTAACCTTTTCGGATAAAAGAACGTTCAAGTATTTTTATTATTTTCTATATGGGATATAAGCGTCTGCTGAAATACTGCGCCTTGTTGACGTTATTCAGGATCGAACTACACAAGTGAGGCGGAAAAGCGTCGAGGGCGGAAAAAGAGATAAGCTGGGTCTTGCCCTATTTCTTAAGGGGCATATTGAGCGACGCCGTTCCCAAACGACCAATTTTCCTTCTTGACCTCGACCAAACTGATAAACACATCCTGCTGTTTGAGGCCGATGGCTTTCTGCAAACCCTCGGCAATGGATTTGTACAGCGCCTTTTTCAACTCCAGCGTTCGCCCTTCATTTAGCGTGATCTGAATGACGATGAGATCATCAGTATGCGGGATATTCAAATACTCCGGGGCATAGAGAAAGTTTTCCTTGGAGTGCTCGCTGATGATCTGGAAGCGATCCTGCGCCGGGCAGTTGATCGTCACCACCATCGCCTGGTGCACGACATCACCAATCTTGCGCCGGTACTCAGCGTTCTTGCCTTCCATCAAAGATATTCGCACAAGCGGCATGGGGCCTCCGGTGAGTTTCGGGAAACTGAAATATTGGATTAAGGTGTCGGTACCTTTTTTTCCTTTCTTAGAGATTTACAATAATTTAAAGGGTGCTGACACCTTTTTTTGTGCCTTTTTTTGCTTTTGATCGCGTGTCGAAAAGATTCGACAAATAAATCATTCATTGAAATTTAAAAAAGTTATCAAGAAATTTAGACAAAGCAATCAATGTTAAAATTACATATATGACGATACCTGTTCTTATAGTTGTTTTTGCGACATCCGTTTTCTTTACTTCAATTTGAGCAATATCCACCTAAGCGACTTCTCGATCTCCTCCGGTTATATTCTCTTTAGAAATAGACGTTATAATCATTCGATGCTCTTCACCACTTTTCGTCGTTATAACAACTTCATCCCCAATTTTAACTTGTTCAATGATCTTTTCGGGATTGTCCACGTTCTCTAATGGCCGCAATGTAGTGCAGCCGTGCAACAGGAGTAGCAGAGACAAGAATACTACGGCAGGCAATTTGGAAATCTGCGTTTTCATTGTTTTTCTCCTGGGTAGTTCTAACGAAAAGTAGACGACCTAACTGTCGTTTATAAAGCAGCATAATATTCTCTCACTCCCGGATCACCGCCAGCTTATCCACTCCTGACAAGGGCAACCATATCTCACCGGGCCGGCCGAGAATCTGCCGTACACGTGAAACACCGCTGGGAAGCGGCATCACTTTGAACGTCTCCGTCTTGGGGTCGAAGCGCACGATGGCATTGCTGGCAAAATCGGAAAGCCACACGATGTCTTTATTGTCCACATAAACGGCATAAGTCTCCGGGTAATCTCCGGGGAGTTTCCATTCGCGCCATTTTTTTGTTTTCGGGTCGTACATCGAAACCTGACCGGAATTCCATTCACTTACCCAGATGCGGTTTTGAGAATCGGCCCACACGCGCCGCGCGCCCTGGCCAGGTGTGGGCGGCTCAATCACCGTGGCTTGACCGGTCTTGGTGTCAACGCGCGCGATATGCGAGCCGGCGAACGAGGCGTAATACACGCTCCCGTCCGGCGCAGTGCAAATACCGTACGGTCCGCGCCCACGCGGCGCGTTGAACACTTCCACCTTTCCGCTCTTGGGGTTGAGGCGGCCGTAATAACCACTCTGGCCAGTGAACCAGAGGATGCCGTTGTTATCGAAAGTCGCGGTGTTGAGGTTGGCATTCGGCGCGCCCTTGGGCAGCGGGAACACTTCCACCTTATCGGTTTTGGGGTCCACGCGGATGATGGCGTTGAGGTCGCTGTCGGTGATCCACGGCGCACCTTCGGGCCCGACGATCACGCCATGCGGAGCGGAATCCGGACCGAGTGGAATGTGCCGGGTTTTTCCCGTCTTAGGATCGAGCCAGCCGAGCGCGCCCGTGTGTTGTGCGGTGTACCACACGCCGCCATCGCGGGCCGGGGCGACATCGTGCGGGTGCGAAAGCCTGGGTACGGGAAATTCCTGGATGGTTGGATCAGCGGCCAGGGCCGGTGCGGCGTACCCCGACACGGCCATCGCCAGGACGAACAGGAATATCCTCCTTCGCATACACCCTCCTCATCGGGCAAGGATATAGGGATATTACGCCTGCTAAGCAATTGGACAAACAATCCCGGCAGATTACGTCGCCATAGCGGCACAATTCTTCAGGGAATTATCACATCAGCCTCCGATTTAAACAGCAGCGGCGCACTACAGACTTTGCTTAAGTTTCGCGGGGTCGATGGGAAATGCCAGGGCTTCGTGGATGGGATATTGGTTCGTGAGGCGGGCAAGCTGATGCGCATGGTCTTTTTCGTAGAAAACGATCACCCTGGTTTTCGGCAAGCGTTGCACCACGGCCAGCAGCGATTCCAAGCTGCTGGTGCGGTCGCGGAAATCTGACTGGAAGTTGAACTCGGCGACAATAACGTCGGGGTTGAGTTTTTTTAGCGCGGCCAGCGCCTTGCGTACCGAGGTGACCGTTTCGACTTCGTAGCCAGCCTGTCGGTAAATCTGTTTGAAATCGGGATATCCCCCGAGCTCAATGATGGAAAGCAGCGTACGTTTCGACATGACTGTTATGAACGCCGCCTTTTGGCCCGGGCGGTGGGGATAGCTTTCCAGGGATCATCCGGCCAAGGATGTTTCGGATACTTTCCCTTTAATTCCTTTTTTACCTCCGGATAGGTTCGTTCCCAGAATCCACGCAGGTCTTGCGTCACCTGAATAGGCCGGGCAGCAGGAGACAGCAAGTGCAGCGTCACCGGGACTTTGCCCCAGGCCACGCGTGGCGTATCGGCGAGCCCGAACATTTCCTGCAGTTTCACCTTGAGCACTGGGGATTCGCCCGGAACGTATTCCAGTCGCCGATTTGATCCACTCGGCACTTCAAGATGCGTGGGCGCAGCCTCTTCCAGTCGCCGGGCCGCATCCCAATCGAGGCGTCCCCGGAGTATGGCTAACAAGTCAATCCGCGCCAGATGTTCGCGCCGGGTGATGCCATCGAGATACGGCAAAAGCCAATCATCAAGGGTTGACGCTAAAGCCGCATCCGATACGTCCGGCCAGTTCTCCGCTGGAAGCCACTGGCGCAAGGAAAGCACGCGTGCCTGCCATTCACGCGCCTCGCGCGTCCAGGGAAGCGCTTCGATTCCAAGGCGGCGCACACCCTCGAGCATGGCAGCGCGGATTTTCTCCGGATCGCTTTTCTTCAGTGGATTGCTATCCAATACCAGCGCCCCGAATCGCTCTTCACGCTGCGCCACCACATTCTGTTCGCGCGCGTCCCAGCGAACGACATCTTCCCGGCGGATATGCGAAGCGAGATGTTTGCGCAGCAAATCCTCCTTAAGCGGTGCGGCGGAATAAATCAGCCCTTCCGTTTCACCGGCATCGAGGCTGGCGGCCACCAGGCAGGGTTGACGCAGGCGCATCTCGGACTCCATCAAGCGCGCGCCACGACCGGATGCCAGCAGGTATCGCGCTTCCCCTGGCGCGCGTGCCAACGCCACGCGATCCGGATAGGCCAATGCCAGCAATAATCCAGCATGTTCAAGGTCTGTGTCAGTAGCGGGTTTGGCGTGCGACAGCAGACGCTGGAATTGCTGCGCTGCCTGGTTCACGCGCATACAGGCATTGTGATCGGCTTGAAGCGATAGCGCGCCCGCACGTCCCTGTTGGCGGAATGCCCGTAGCGCTTCGATGCGCAGCGTAAAATCGGCCGAGCGGCGTGCCTCACCCGTAAAGATATCGCGCTCCGAGAGTAACGCCGCGATATCGCAGGCCAATGCGCCGAAACCGAGCTTTTCAGCAGCAAACAACATATGCGACAGCCGCGGTGGCAAGGGCAGGCGCGCCATCGCCCGGCCGGTATCGGTCACGCGCCCGTCGCTGTCGATGGCATCCAGTTCCACCAACAACTCGCGTGCCTGAGCGAACGCGGCCTCGGGGGGCGGATCGAGCCAGCTAAGCGAGTTCACATCGTACACGCCCCACGAAGCCAGCTCGAGCGCAAGGGGTGCCAGATCGGCGCTGCGCATTTCCGGCAAGGTCTGGGGGATCAGGCCTTTTTGTGTCGTCTCGCTCCAAAGTCGGTAACACACACCGGGCGCGAGCCGCCCGGCACGCCCGGCGCGTTGCTCGCTCGAAGCACGCGAGATTCGTACCGTGGCCAACCGCGACAAACCAGAACGTGGATCGAACTGCGGCACGCGCGCGAATCCGCCATCCACCACAATGCGTATCCCCTCGATGGTCAGGCTGGTCTCGGCGATCGGCGTCGCCAACACAACTTTGCGGCGGCCGGCAGACGGTTGAATGGCGCGATCCTGCGCCTCCCACGGCAGGTCACCGTAGAGCGGGAAAACCTCAACTCGGTGCCCAAGCCGGTTTTGCAACAGTTCCTGCGTGCGGCGGATTTCCCACGCCCCCGGGAGGAACGCAAGCACATCGCCTTCGTGCTGATCGAGCGCGCTGACGACATAATCGCACACCGTCGGCGCCAAGGGGCCTTCAGGATCGCGTGGCAGATAGCGAATATCCACCGGGTAACTCCGGCCAGAGCTCGTGACGATCGGTGCGTCATTCAGGAGTTTCGACACCGCCGCGCCATCCAGGGTGGCCGACATTACGAGGATTTTAAGATCTTCGCGCAGCGCCTTCTGGCTATCGAGGCAAAGTGCTAGCGCCAGGTCGGCGTGCAAATGGCGTTCATGGAATTCATCAAAAATAACGAGCCCGGTATTTTTAAGCTCAGGGTCGGTTTGCAGCCGGCGTGTAAGGATGCCCTCGGTGAGCACCTCGATTCGGGTAGTCGCCGAGACCTTGGCTTCGAAACGGATGCGGTACCCGACGGTCTGACCCGCTGTTTCACCGAGGAGATAGGACATGCGTGCGCAAGCGGCGCGCGCCGCCATCCGTCGCGGTTCCAGAATCAGGATCGAGCGGCCGGCGAGCCAGGATTCCTTCAGCAGTGCCAGCGGAACGTGGGTGGTTTTGCCTGCTCCTGGCGGTGCCTGCAATACCACGGCCGGCTGCCCGGCGAGGGCCTGGCAAAGCGATGGAAGGATTTCATCAACCGGAAGGCGTTCTCCGTTCATAGGGTCCGGCATCGAGCCAGCGGCAACCGGATCAGGGAGTGAGGGAGGCAACGCATGGATGAAATCTAGCATGGACCGTCCGCGATCCGTCAAGACGCGAGTGCGAACGGATAGGACCGGAAAGCGACTGGCGGAAGTGACCGATGACCATTATTCTCCACTCATCATGGAGGCATTACACACGCTGCGGTCGGCGGATGGGGCCAGGCTCGGTTACCGACTGTGGCGCGAGGGCACAAAGCCACGGCGAGCCATCGTACTGCTGCACGGCATGGCCAGCAACATGACCCGCTGGTCTGAATTCGTCGAGCACACATCATTGAAGCATCACTGGGATATCCTGCGACCCGATCTGCGCGGGCACGTCGAGTCCTTCGCGCGCGGCCGGCTCGGTCTGGAAGTGTGGTCAAGGGACTTGCAGACCCTGCTGGATGTTGAACATTATGAAAAAGCGGTGGTGATCGGGCACAGCCTCGGGGCGCAGGTCGCCATGCATTTCGCGGCACATCACCCGGCCAGGGTGCAGGGGGTGGTATTGATTGATCCGGTTTTTCATCAGGCCTTGCGCGGCGCGATGCGGGTGGCCGACATTTTTCGTCCGGTGCTGGAAGGGATCGTTTCCCTGATACTGTTCCTAAACCGAATCGGTCTTCGCCGCCGGAACATTCCTGGGCGCGATCTGAGAATAATGGATGAAGCCACGCGCTTGAAATTTCTCGGTGCCGGAAAACAGGAGGAAATGATCGATCTTTACTCCTCGCCGTGGGAAGATCTTAAATACTTTCCGGTCGCGAGTTACCTGCAGGAATTGCTCGAGATCATCCGGCCTTTGCCGCCGCTCTCGCAAATTAAAGCGCCGGTCCTGGCGTTGCTTTCAAAGGGGATTACCTACACTGATCCAAAAACGACGCATCGCCTGTTAGAGGAACAACCGGAAATACAAATAGAAACGATCGATGCCTATCACTGGCCGCTGACGGAAAATCCGTTGCAAATCCGGAACACCATCGAAGCGTGGTGTAAACGATTTCCGACTTGAGACTATTTCCCCTCGCCCGACCAGTTGTATCCACGCACAATGCCAGCCTGGTCGAACTTGATTTGCAGAATTTTCAGGCGGGCATCCGGCATATTGGGCAACTGGCCCTCACCGTAATAATAAGACCACTCATCGTAGCGCTCGCCGCCGGTTTCCACCGCCACGCCGACGCCCGTGGGCGCCCCGAGCCAGCCTCGCACTTGCGCTTGCGTGCTCACGCCACGCTGCACCTTCGACTCGAATACGCCCAGATCAAAATTCCTGCCGACCTGGACAGTGCTGCAGGCGCCGAGCATGGCCATCAAACTTACAATGAATGTCGCTTGGCATAAACGGGATGCAACAATCATGGCAGTCTCCTTTCAGTCATATATCAGGTATCAGGACGAACGCGCGTAGCGAGCAGGGCTACCAGTCATAGGACAAGACGAGCGAGCGCCGCGAGCAGGGCTACATTAAAATTGTCTTGGCAAGAATACCGAAATCACTCCAGCGGCGCACGCGTGCCGCGACTGGAGCCTTAAACTGCCGGATCGATGGCGAAGATCAGGCAAGCAGTACCGCGACGATGCCCGTGATGAAGATCCCGTCGAAGGTCCCTGCCCCGCCAATGGACGCGAATGCCGTTCCCAGCCGGCGAATGTCAGGCAACCGCAGGAGGTCGGCGCCAATGATAACGCCGAGTGTTCCGGAAATATACGCCAGCGGCGCGCTGTTCTCGGCGTTGATCAGCAATGAGAGAACCGCTGCAACAATCGGTGGGATGAAGATCGGCATACCGATACCGAGTCCGGGAATAGGACGGCTGATCAGGCGGCTGACCACGGTTACCGCCGCCGTGGCGCCAAAAATCTGCATCCACGACAACGTCTGATGCACCATGAGGTAAATCGAGAAAGCGATCGGGATGAGACATCCCCCGACGTTGACTGCTATGAGTGTCCGACCGTGAAATTCGCGACGCTGATAGAGCAATAGACGCTTGAGCGGTACAGGTGCTTCAGGAGGTGGCGGTGGCGTGGGCAGGGCCGTCACCGAGGCGAGCGGAAGATTGATTGCACTGCCGAACAACGATGCGAATAGCAGCAGAAATGCCGAGCCCGTGTTTAATCCCAGCTTGTCGAAGGCGATTGTCAGCGCTCCGATCTGGACGATGGCCAGCAAAAACCCCAGAGCGAATACAAAGGCGAGGAGCGGCAGCGGTGCATAGGGCAGGCGCATGGCTTATGAACCGTGAGTCGTGATTCGTGAATCGTAACACGACTCACGACATACGGTTCACGACTTACGGTTCACGGTTGTATCGCGATGAAAATTTTCCGGCCTTGGCGGTTGATCAGCAGCAAGGTGCTGGCTTTCTTCGAAAGTTTCCCGCTCAACCGTTTGAAGTCACCAATGTTTCGCACCGGCTGACGGTTGATTTCAAGAATAATGTCCCCTTCCTGCAGTCCGGCCACTTCGGCAGCACTTCCCACTTCCACGCCGGCGATGACGACTCCCGACGTACCGGGAGGCAGACGAAGCGCACGCGCGATTTCGGGTGTCAGATTTCGGACCTCCACGCCCGCAAGCGCGGTGTTCTTGCCATCACCCTGGACCGTGTCGTCATCCGCTTGTGCGACGTCCTTCGGCTGCTCGGTGATTTTTACCTCCAGCGAGATGGTCTTCTTCTCACGCAGCAGATTCACTTTCACTTTCTGGCCCACCGGCGTTTGCGCCACGGTATTGCGCAGAATGCTGGTGTTGTCCACGGTCTTGCCGTTGAAGGCCGTGATGATGTCGCCGCTCTGGATGCCGGCCGTCGCGGCCGGGCTGTCGGGAATCACTTCACCGACCAGGGCACCGCGCGCGTCCTTCAAGCCGAACTGTTTGGCCAGATCCGGCGTGACATCCTGAATGGATACGCCGAGCCAGCCGCGCACCACTTTGCCGCCCTTGATCAGGCTATCCATGACCGTGCGCGTCATGTTGCTGGGCACGGCGAAACCGATCCCCATGTACCCGCCGGAGCGCGAGAAGATAGCGGTGTTGATGCCCACCAGATGGCCATGTACGTTCACCAGCGCGCCGCCTGAATTTCCGGGATTGATGGCCGCGTCGGTCTGGATGAAATCCTCATAATCAGCAATGCCGACATTCGCCCGCCCAACAGCGCTGACGATGCCTTGCGTGACCGTCTGATTGAGACCGAAGGGATTGCCGATGGCGAGCACGTACTCGCCCACCTCGAGCTTGTCAGAGTCGCCCCAAGGAACCATGGGCAGGTCCTTGGCGTTGATCTTGATTACGGCGATATCCGACTTGGGATCGGTCCCCACCACCTTGCCAGTAAACTCGCGCCTGTCGTTAAGCAGCACCTTGATCTCATCGGCCTTGGCAACAACGTGATTGTTGGTAACGATATACCCGTCAGCCGAAACGATCACGCCGGAGCCGAGACTGTTCTCGCGTCGCTCGCGCGGGATCTGGAAGCGGTGGAAAAACTCTTCGCCGAAGAACTGACGGAAGAACGGATCATCCATGAGCGGCGACTGCGCAGGGCCGCCCTGCTTTACCAGCCGCGTAGTTGAGATGTTGACCACCGCCGGCATCACCGCCTTCACCACGGGGACGAAATTGGGCGGTGTACCGCCAATGACCGGCGGCGGCGCGGTCTCTGTCGGAGCACTGATAGCGCTCGGCAATAAGTCCGTGCGTGAACTGAAAACGATTCCGGCGATGATTCCGGTTACCAGGAAAACACCGGCAATGATTCCCACCTTGAATGAACGTCTGTCTAAGGACATATAGAACCTCCCGCGTGGCGGGTTATTTTATACATGAGCATGGATGGACGAAACCGGAATAAGTTCAGCCGGTGGCGCGATCCGGTTGAGCGGTTTTCTTCCCCGGGACGCGTTTCTGCCGGAAAACCAGCTCGTCCCCGGCGACATCGACCTCGATGACATCCTTCGGGCCGAACTTGCCCGCGAGGATCTCCTGCGCGAGCGGATTTTCCACGTGGGTCTGGATCGCACGCTTCAGCGGTCGCGCCCCGAATACCGGGTCAAAGCCGGCCTCGGCCAGTTTGGCCAGGGCCTTGGCCGTGAGCTCGAGATCCATTTCACGCGCCCGCAGACGTTCACGCAGATACTGCACCTGCAGTTCGGCGATGCGCGCCAGTTGACTGCGTCCCAATGGATGGAACACCACGATGTCGTCGATGCGGTTGATAAATTCAGGACGGAAGTGCCCGGCCACGATATTCATGACCGTCTTTTTCATCTTGTCGTAATTTTCCTCTCCCGACAGTTCCTGAATGACGTTTGATCCCAGGTTCGAGGTCATGACGATAACGGTATTGCGAAAATCGACGGTATGCCCCTGGCCGTCGGTGAGGCGGCCGTCGTCCAGTACCTGCAACAGCACGTTGAACACGTCTGGGTGCGCCTTTTCAACTTCATCAAGCAGGATCACGGAATAGGGTTTGCGGCGCACGGCCTCGGTGAGATAACCGCCTTCCTCATAACCGACGTAGCCGGGCGGGGCACCGATGAGGCGCGCCACGGAATGCTTTTCCATGAATTCCGACATGTCGATGCGCACCATGGCCTCGTCACTGTCGAAAAGGAAATTCGCCAACGCCCGGGTAAGTTCGGTCTTGCCGACACCCGTGGGCCCAAGAAACAGGAACGATCCGTAGGGACGGCGTGGGTCGGAGAGTCCGGCACGCGAACGGCGAATGGCGTTGGAGACCGCGCGGATCGCCTCGTCCTGGCCGATCACGCGATGATGCAGCGCCTCTTCCATGCGCAACAGTTTCTCGCGTTCCCCTTCCATCATGCGCGACACCGGGATGCCGGTCCAGCGCGACACCACCTCGGCCACTTCATTTTCCGTGACGGCGTTACGCAATAATTTACGTTCCTTGCCTTCGGCCGCCTGCGCCTCGGTGAGTTGCTTCTCAAGCTCGGGGATGCGTCCGTATTGCAATTCCGACATTCGCGCGAGATCGCCCGCACGACGCGCGGTTTCAAATTCCAGGCGCGCACGGTCTAGGGCCTCCTTGGTGTGCTGCGCGCCCTGCACCGCGGCTTTCTCGGATTTCCAGACTTCTTCCAGATCCGAATATTCCTTATCCAGTTTTTTGACCTCGCCCTCGAGCAAGGCCAGTCGCTCGCGCGAGGCCTCGTCGGTTTCCTTTTTCAGGGCCTCGCGCTCGATTTTGAGCTGAATGAGCCGGCGATCGAGCCGGTCCATGGACTCGGGTTTGGAGTCGATTTCCATGCGGATGCGTGAGGCCGCTTCGTCCACCAGGTCGATGGCCTTGTCTGGCAACTGGCGGTCAGTGATATAGCGATGTGACAACGTGGTGGCGGCAACGATCGCCGGGTCGGTGATGTCGACACCGTGATGCACTTCGTACTTTTCTTTCAGCCCGCGCAGGATAGCAACGGTGTCCTCCACCGTTGGTTCATCCACCAGTACCTTCTGAAAACGCCGCTCGAGCGCGGCATCTTTCTCGACGTACTTGCGGTATTCATCCAGTGTCGTGGCGCCCACGCAGTGTAAGTCGCCACGTGCCAGCGCGGGCTTCAGCATGTTGCCGGCATCCATCGCACCTTCGGCCTTGCCGGCACCGACCATGGTATGGAGTTCGTCGATGAACAGAATGATGCGGCCTTCCTGCTTGGATAAATCCTTGAGTACGGCCTTCAACCGTTCCTCGAACTCGCCACGATATTTTGCCCCGGCGATAAGCGCGCCCATGTCGAGCGCGAGAAGCCGTTTGCCCTTCATTCCTTCCGGCACCTCCCCGTTGATGATGCGCTGGGCGAGGCCTTCCGCGATGGCCGTCTTACCCACACCCGGTTCACCGATGAGCACTGGGTTGTTCTTGGTGCGCCGTTGCAGGATCTGAATGACGCGACGGATCTCCTCGTCGCGCCCGATTACCGGGTCGAGCTTGCCTTGCTCCGCGCGCTCGGTCATATCGATCGTATATTTTTCCAAGGCCTGGCGGCCTTCCTCGGCGCTGGGGTCTTCCACTTTCTGTCCGCCGCGCATGGCTTCAATAGACTTTTCGATGCCGTTTTTGGAAATGCCCGCTTCCTTCAGCAGGCGTCCGAACTCGCCCTTGTCCTCGAGAGCCGCGAGCAGAAACAGTTCACTGGAGATGTATTGATCGCCACGTTTCTGCGCGAATTTGTCCGTCAGATTGAGCAGGTTTGTAAGACTATTGGAGACATGCACTTCGCCGCCGGCGCCTTCCACGGCGGGTAGACGATCGAGCATTTGGGAAAGTTTCGTGCGCAGGGCATTGACGTTGACATCGCACTTGGACAACAGGCTGCGCGTGGTGCCACCTTCCTGGTCCAGCAGTGCCGTCAACAGATGCACCGGCTCGATATACTGATGATCGCGACCGAGCGCCAGGCTCTGCGCGTCCGCCAGCGCCTGCTGAAATTTGGTCGTCAGTTTGTCCATACGCACGGAATGAAAGCCCTCGATTCTGTAATCGCGTTCCAATATTAATTGGGGCGAAAGTCTCCCTTTTTCAAGGGTCAAAGCATGTTTTCGTTCCCCTCCGGGAATTTCCCACGATTCGCCTGCCGATGTGGGTTTTGTTCCCGACGCAGTACCTCTGACGAAGCGAGTTTATCCCACAAGGACTCAAGACACTCATCGTCGGTCTGTCCGTCACAGTGCAAGGGAGCAAAGCTCAGAAGACAGGCACGGCTGCGGATGAACACCGCCGCGACCGTCAAACCCTGGGCGCGCACCCCCTCGATACGCACAGGGTATATCGGC
>JAOTWF010000067.1:2500-12056 GCA_029863005.1 Gammaproteobacteria bacterium
ATGAGCTGTGGATCGGAGTGAAAGGCTAAACAAGGCTGGAGATAGCTGGTTCTCCTCGAAAGCTATTTAGGTAGCGCCTCGTGAATCACCCTCGGGGGTAGAGCACTGTTACGGCTAGGGTTCCGTCTAGGGATACCAAACCGTTGCAAACTCCGAATACCGGGGAGTGCAATCACGGGAGACACACGGCGGGCGCTAACGTTCGTCGTGAAGAGGGATACAACCCAGACCGCCAGCTAAGGTCCCCAAATTACAGCTAAGTGGTGAACGATGTGGGAAGGCATAAACAGCCAGGATGTTGGCTTAGAAGCAGCCATCATTTAAAGAAAGCGTAATAGCTCACTGGTCGAGTCGGCCCGCGCGGAAGATTTAACGGGGCTCAAGCTGTATACCGAAGCTGCGGATGCGTAGGGTCTTCGGATCCTATGCGTGGTAGAGGAGCGTTCCGTATGCCTGCGAAGGTGACCTGTAAGGGTTGCTGGAGGTATCGGAAGTGCGAATGCTGACATGAGTAGCGTTAATGCGGGTGAAAAACCCGCACGCCGAAAGCCCAAGGTTTCCTGCGCAACGTTAATCGGCGCAGGGTGAGTCGGCCCCTAAGGCGAGGACGAAAGTCGTAGTCGATGGGAAGCAGGTTAATATTCCTGCACCGATCATGACTGCTATGGGGAGACGGAGAAGGCTAGGTCATCCGGGTGTTGGTTGTCCCGGTTTAAGCGTGTAGGTGTGCTGCATAGGAAAATCCGTGCGGCTTAACCGAGACGTGATGACGAGGTCTCTTATGAGACTGAAGTGATTGATGCCCTGCTTCCAAGAAAATCCTCTATGCTTCAGGTCATGATGACCGTACCGTAAACCGACACTGGTGGGCGAGATGAAAATTCTTAGGCGCTTGAGAGAACTCGGGTTAAGGAACTCGGCAAATTGGCACCGTAACTTCGGAAGAAGGTGCGCCTTTGTTAGGTGAAGGACCTCGCGTCTGGAGCCGAGAAAGGTCGCAGAGAATCGGTAGCTGCAACTGTTTATCAAAAACACAGCACTCTGCAAACACGAAAGTGGACGTATAGGGTGTGACGCCTGCCCGGTGCCGGAAGGTTAATTGATGGGGTTAGTCGCAAGACGAAGCCCTTGATCGAAGCCCCGGTGAACGGCGGCCGTAACTATAACGGTCCTAAGGTAGCGAAATTCCTTGTCGGGTAAGTTCCGACCTGCACGAATGGCGTAATGATGGCTACACTGTCTCGACCCGAGACTCAGCGAAGTTGAAATCGCTGTGAAGATGCAGCGTTCCCGCCGCAAGACGGAAAGACCCCGTGAACCTTTACTATACCTTCACACTGAACTTTGAAGTTGTCTGTGTAGGATAGCTGGGAGACTTTGAAGCGTTGGCGCCAGCCAGCGTGGAGTCGTCCTTGAAATACCAGCCTGACAGCTTTGAGGTTCTAACCTTGACCCGTTATCCGGGCCGGGAACAGTGTGTGGCGGGTAGTTTGACTGGGGCGGTCTCCTCCCAAAGAGTAACGGAGGAGCGCGAAGGTACCCTCAGCACGGTCGGAAATCGTGCGTCGAGTGTAATGGCAGAAGGGTGCTTGACTGCGAGACAGACAAGTCGAGCAGGGTCGAAAGACGGTCATAGTGATCCGGTGGTTCTGTATGGAAGGGCCATCGCTCAACGGATAAAAGGTACTCCGGGGATAACAGGCTGATACCGCCCAAGAGTTCATATCGACGGCGGTGTTTGGCACCTCGATGTCGGCTCATCACATCCTGGGGCTGTAGCCGGTCCCAAGGGTATGGCTGTTCGCCATTTAAAGTGGTACGCGAGCTGGGTTCAGAACGTCGTGAGACAGTTCGGTCCCTATCTGCGGTGGGCGTTGGAGATTTGAGAGGATCTGTCCTTAGTACGAGAGGACCGGGATGGACGAACCTCTGGTGTTCCGGTTGTCACGCCAGTGGCACTGCCGGGTAGCCAAGTTCGGACGGGATAAACGCTGAAAGCATCTAAGCGTGAAACCCACCTCGAGATGAGATCTCCCCGGGAGTTCGACTCCCCTGAAGGGCCGTGGTAGACCACCACGTTGATAGGCTCCATGTGTAAGCGCGGTAACGCGTTGAGCTAAGGAGTACTAATTGCCCGTGTGGCTTGACCATATAACACCCAAGACGCCGGGTGTGTGTTCAAGCCAACGTAACATCCCCGCGCTTTTTACTTACATACACTGCCCGAACATCGGTTGCGGCGTTAACGCGTCGCAACGTAAAAGGTCTGCCTGGTGGCCATAGCGAGTGGGAACCACCCGATCCCTTTCCGAACTCGGAAGTGAAACTGCTCAGCGCCGATGATAGTGTGGGGTTTCCCCACGTGAAAGTAGGACACTGCCAGGCTTTTATTTCAGAAACCCCAACCAGAAATGGTTGGGGTTTCTTTTTTTGAGTCTTACACAAGTCCGTGGGACACGTGACAAATTTGTATCCCCGGCTTGGCATCGGTATTTCCATGTACCGCTCCTGTCGATAGTGATTTTGGAAGGCCACCGTCTGTCCGAAGGGCGAACCACAGGGGCGTGTCGAGTCTAGGCAGGATATTACCGGGCTATTTGTAATATACTCGATGGCTCTGGTATCGGTTTCAGTATTGCCGTTTGTCCGTCAAGACTTGATTGGTTTGGTAATTCGGCTAGGGTTTACAGAAACGGCCGCGGGAAAAGCACACCCGCGATTTCGTCCAAGTGTGAGATAATCTTTACCGAGATGAGAATTCCCTTACTCAGTAGGCCCACCGCGGGTTCACGCGATGGGAAGGATGGTTTCAGCGCAGAAGTGACCGCCACGAGGCGGATGAAACTGCTCAGCTATAACATCCAGGCCGGCATCGCCACAAACGGCTACCGCCACTACCTCACGCACAGTTGGAAACACGTCCTCCCCTGTCCCAAACGCCTCGATAATCTCGATCGCATCGCGAAACTGGTCGGTGGCTTCGACATTGTGGGACTTCAGGAAGTGGATGGTGGCAGCCTGCGGAGCGGGTTTATCAACCAGACAGAGTATCTCGCGCTATCCGCGCGCTTTCCCTACTGGTATGACCAGACCAACCGCAATCTCGGGAAATTTGCCCAGCACAGCACGGGAATTCTGAGCCGCTTGTGCCCCGCGGAAGTGACGGAGGTGAAACTCCCCGGCATGATCCCGGGCCGGGGCGCACTGACGGTGCGTTTTGGCCATGGTACGGATGCGCTGATTCTCGTAATAGCCCATCTGGCGCTGGGTCGGCGCGCACGCTTCCGCCAACTCGAATGTATTGCCGATATCATCGGGAACTTCCGTCACGCGATCGTGATGGGTGACATGAATTGCAGTACAGACAGCCGCGAGATTGACTGGTTGATAAAAAACTCCACCTTGCGCGAGCACACACACCACCTTCCGACTTTCCCCAGCTGGCGCCCGTCGCGCAACCTGGACCAAATCCTGGTGACATCGTCCCTCAAAGTCGAAAGGATTGAAGCGCTGAACTGCGCCTTTTCGGATCATCTGCCGATTGTGATGGAAATCGCGTTACCCATGGCACTCCCTTGGTTCGATGATCAAACGCTGGTGACGCCGGAATTGACGCTGGCCGGCGCGGCGGCCTGATCCACGACCCGATCAGATTTTTTTCAGTTCCTCGACAATCTTTTCCACCAGCCGTACCCCCTCCGGACCCATCCCGCGCGACAGTTTTTCGACATCGTCCTCTCCTTGTTCCATTTGAGACAGCGCCGAAGCCAGGCGCGCCATGTCGCCGCCGGTGTGACGCATCTGAATCGCCATGTCCGCGAGCGCGCGCAGCGCCTCAACATTTCCCTTCCGGGCCGCGGCGACCATCGAGGCCAGACCGGGTGCGGCATGCTCCGGGTCCGGCGTGGCGTTGAGATCCGGCAGGGATTCAGGATTTTGCAGACCGCGCAGGATCGCCTCCGTGATAACGCGGTCCTCTTCGTCCAAATCTTGCAAGACACTGATGTCACGTTGACCGCCCAGAATCCGCCGGATGGAGACCACCAGCCGGTTCCAGCCATTTTCTTCCGACAACTTCAGGACATGTTCCAGCTGCGGCAACAGATCGCGGTTCTGACAGGTGTGCACCACCGCATGCACCAGTCCGGCGTGGGCCGATAGGATTTGTTGCTCTTTGTCTGGCAGGGTGGGCAACGTGAACATCTTCCAGGCTTTGAGGGATGGCGTAAATATACTACGCTTGCGCCGGTCGAATGAATCAAAAGAATACTTTTCTATGATTGGTCTGCTGCAGCGCGTGCATTCGGCCCGTGTTGAGATTGCCAACAAGACCGTCGGCGCCATTGAGCGCGGGTTGCTGGTGCTCGTCGGCATGGAGCAGGGCGACGACGAGTCGCGAGCAGTTCGATTGCTGGAGCGACTGCTGGGATACCGCGTATTCCCGGACGCCGCCGGTAAAATGAATCTCAGCGTGCGCGACATCGGCGGCGGATTATTGCTGGTGCCGCAGTTCACGCTGGCGGCGGATACGGACAAGGGCATGCGCCCGAGTTTCACACCCGCCGCCGCGCCGGCTTTAGGGCGGCGCCTGTTCGATTATCTAGTCGCCCAGGCGAGGACGCAGCACGCCCCCGTGGAGGCGGGCGTATTCGGGGCCGACATGCAGGTGACGCTGACCAATGACGGTCCAGTGACATTCTGGCTGGATGTCCGGTGAATCCACGGAATTTCTAGTCGTTATCATCACCGTGTTCAAGGGCCGCCTGGTTGGAGTAGGCTCTGGCCATGGGCAAAGAAATTACCCGCAGTCATTTCAACAAGCGTGATTTTTCCGCCTTTGAATCCCGCCTGCGCGAGGAAACCGCGCTGCTGCAGGAATGGTTCGAACGCGATCGTTTTTCACCGACACACGGCGTGGGCGGTTTTGAGGTGGAATGCTGGCTGATCGACGCCGAGGGTTACCCCGCCCCGATCAACAACCAGTTTCTCGACAAGCTACAGTCTCCGCTGGTGGTGCCGGAGCTCGCGAAGTTCAATGTCGAGATCAATACACCTCCCCAGCGCCTGCAGGGCAGAGCCCTGCACCGTATGCAGGAAAATCTCGACAATCTCTGGAACCTCGGCAATAAGGTGGCGGCGACGCTGTACACGCGCCTGATCATGACCGGCATCCTCCCAACCGTGGGAGAGCAGATGTTGTCTCTCGCCAACATATCGGACAGAACGCGTTTTCGCGCGCTGAACGAACAAGTGTTGCGCTGCCGCCAAGGCGCGCCGCTTGAGCTCAATATCCCGGGTCCGCAGCCACTGCACACTTATCATACGGATGTGATGCTGGAGTCGGCGGCGACATCCTTCCAGATTCATCTGCAAGTGACGCCGGGTAGGGATGCGCGGTTTTACAATGCTGCCCTCATTCTGTCTGCGCCGATGGTAGCCGCCTGCGCCAACTCACCCTATCTTTTTGGGCACGATCTTTGGGATGAAACGCGCATCCCGCTGTTCGAGCAGGCCGTCTCGCTCTGCCCGCCAGGAGGAGAGGATTGCCCGCCGGGTCGTGTCAGCTTTGGCAGAAGTTACGTGCAGCAATCCCTGATGGAATGCTTTCTTGAAAATCTGCACGATCACCCGGTGCTGATGCCGGAATTATTGGACACCCCCCCGCCGCGGTTATCGCACCTGCGCTTGCACAATGGCACGATCTGGCGCTGGAACCGTCCGCTAATCGGTTTCGATGCCGATGGGACGCCGCACCTGCGAATTGAACACCGTGTGGCGGCTGCTGGCCCAAGCGTGGTCGACACGCTGGCAAATGCCGCGCTGTTTTTCGGGCTGGTGCAATCACTGGCCACGGAGGCAATACCCCCGGAATCCCGTCTATCGTTCGATCGGGTGTGCGCCAATTTTTATGCCGCGGCGCGTGAAGGTCTGAGAGCCCGCGCCATTTGGTTGGGCAACCGCGAAATGACCATGCGAGATTTGCTGCTTGAGAAATTATTGCCAATGGCGCGGCAAGGGCTGGAAGCGCTGGGAATCGCCCGGGAAGATAATGAATATTACCTCGGAATCATTGAGGCGCGCGTCAAAAGCGGACGCAACGGTGCCGGGTGGCAACGATCTTATGTGAAAAAACACGGCGCCGACATGCGCGCTCTGACCGCGGCCTATACCGAGCATCAACGCCGTGGCACACCGGTGCATGAATGGGATGTCTGAAATGCTACAAGTATTGACGCAACTCCCTTCGCGTTTGCTGGATGTCGGGGTTCCGCAGTTGCATGAAGTGCTGTCCGCTCCAACGCTGATTCATCTACCGGGACGGCGCACGGAACCCCTGTTCGTTTCTGTGTTGTTGCACGGGAACGAGGACACCGGCTGGTATGCGGTGCAGGCATTGCTGCGAAAATATTATGACCGAGAGCTGCCCCGCGCTTTGTCCGTTTTCGTCGGCAACGTAGCGGCGGGCCGCGAGGGTGCGCGCTTTCTAGGCGGCCAGCCGGATTACAACCGGATCTGGGAGGACTTACCGGGTTTGGCAGGATTGCCCGAACGCGAAATGATGCGCCGCATTGTCGATGAAATGCACGCGCGGAAGGTCTTCGCCAGCGTTGACGTGCACAACAACAGTGGCATCAATCCGCACTATGCCTGCGTGCGTCGTCTCGAACACCGGTTTTTTCAACTCGCCACGTTGTTCAGCCGCACCGTGGTGTTCTTTACCCGACCGCGCGGTGTGCAAACCGCCGCTTTTTCCGAATTGTGCCCGGCGGTGACCGTTGAGTGCGGCCAGGCCGGGCAGGCGCACGGGGTGGCACACGCCGCCGATTACCTGGAGGCCTGCCTGAATCTCGCGGCCATTCCCGAGCACAAGGTGGCGGCGCACGACATTGATCTGTTCCATTCTGTGGCGATCGTCAAAGTACCTGACGATGTCAGTTTCGGTTTCGGGGACGAGGCCGTCGACATCCGCTTCGCCGACGGGCTCGATTACATGAATTTTCGCGAACTGCCCGCCGGCACCTTGCTGGGATGGGTGAAAGGCGGTAACCAGGTGCGCCTGCAGGTGCGGGATGAGAGGGGTCACGAAGTCAGCAAGAATTACCTAACCGTCGAAAACGGGGAAATCCGCACGGCCATCCCCGTAATGCCTTCCATGATGACGATGAACGCCAACGCCATTCGACAGGATTGCCTGTGTTACTTCATGGAGCGGCATCGCGAGTTCTACGAGTCCGCGACCTGAATTTTTTGACGCTACGGTGGTATTACGCTCGATCGATCGAAAAGGCCATGACCTCTTCGATTGCGCGCGCACCGCTGGCAATCATGACCAGCCGGTCAAAACCGAGCGCTACCCCGGAGCAATTCGGCAGCCCATGTTCCAGCGCCAATAGCAGCCTTTCATCGACGGTAACGGCCGGCATGCCGTCTGCCGCGCGAACATGCAATTGTTGATCGAAGCGCAAGCGCTGTTCCTTCGCATCGCTGAGCTCGTGGAAACCGTTGGCGAGCTCTATGCCATTCAGGTAAAGCTCGAAACGCGCGGCCAACGGCGGGTTGCCCGGCTGGAGGCGAGCGAGCGAGGCTTGGGAGGCAGGATAATCATAGAGAAAAGTCAGTCGTCCCTGACCGAGCTTTGATTCGACCACGTGCGTCAGCAGCAGGTCGCGCCAAGCAGCCGTGTCGTTACGCGCGAGCAAGTCTTTGGGGATATCGATGTTGTGTCGCTTTGCGGCCATCATGTAATCGGCCACTGTGGATGTGTGCGGATCGATTTCCACGTGGCGCTGAAAGGCCTCGCGGTATGTCAAACGCTCGGGTGCATCGAGCTTCAACATTGAGGCGAGCAATGGCATCACGAGCTCAGCAGTTTCAGTCATCAACCGGTGCTGATCGAAACCCAAACGATACCATTCGAGCAGGGTGAATTCCGGATTGTGCCGCCGCCCGGATTCGCCATCGCGAAAAACTTTGCAGATCTGGTAAATCGAACCACTGCCGGCTGCGAGCAATCGTTTCATGGGAAATTCCGGCGAGGTGTGCAGATAGAGCGTCTGCCCGTGCGGGAACCGAGGTCCGGTGTAGCGTGTGACAAAACTCGCCAACGCCGGATCGGTGGTGGCGGCGGTGGAAAGGACAGGGGTTTCCACCTCGAGCACACCGCGCGCGGAAAAAAACGTCCGGATCTGTTCCAGGAGCCGGGCGCGGAGCTTCAGGACTTCCAGGGTGGCCGCTGGCCGCCAAATGCCGGAAGATTTATTCTTCACAGCTCAAGCGCGCGAGAGGTACTCGCCGGTGCGGGTATTGACCTTGATGGTCTCGCCGTTTTGCACGAACAGCGGCACACGCACGACAGCGCCGGTTTCCAGCGTGGCCGGTTTACCGCCGCCGCCCGAGGTGTCGCCCTTGAGGCCTGGATCAGTTTCGACGATCTTCAGAGTCACCGTGTTCGGTGGCTCAACGATGAGCGGCACGCCGTTCCAGAGCGTGAGTAAACAAACGTCTTGTTCCTTCATCCACTTGGCATTATCACCGACGGCGTTTTTATCAGCCGCCAATTGTTCGTAGCTTTGCGGATTCATGAAGTGCCAGAATTGCCCATCGTTGTAAAGGTATTGCATCTCGACATCGACCACGTCGGCGGCCTCGATGGATTCGCCGGACTTGAAGGTCCGCTCGATAGTGCGACCAGTCTTGAGGTTGCGAATGCGCACGCGATTGAAAGCCTGGCCTTTGCCGGGCTTCACAAACTCATTCTCCACGATGCTGGCCGGGTCGCCGTCGAGCATGACCTTGAGACCGGCCTTGAATTCACTGGTACTGTAAGTTGCCATCACACACCTTTAAAATTGAGTCTGTAAAAAAAGAGCGCGCTATGATACCCAATACTTCCGAATTAAGGCAGGTGCCCGCATGGCAATCGCGCTTGGTCCTTGCCATCAACGATCCGGCCAAGTTGCTTGCCGTCGTGGGTCTTGGCGAGGAATGGCTCCCGGCCGCGCGGGCGGCAGCACGACTCTTTCCCCTGCGCGTGCCGCGTGAGTACGTCGCACGCATGCGCCAGGGCGACCCGCATGACCCCTTGCTGCGGCAGGTATTGCCGCTCGCGGAAGAGTGTCTCACGACGGAGGGCTTCAGCACCGATCCGGTCGGCGATATCGCATCCATGGTGGTACCCGGCGTGTTGCACAAATACCAGGGCCGGGTCCTGCTGACGGTCACCGGCGCCTGTGCCGTGCATTGCCGTTACTGTTTCCGTCGTCATTTTCCTTATGCGGGTGCCAACCCGGCGATCGACCAATGGCGCGCCGCCCTGGATTACATCGCGGGGGACAACTCAATCACGGAAGTGATCCTCAGCGGCGGAGATCCGCTGACACTGAGCGACCGACGCCTGTCCCGTCTGGTTCGATCCTTGGCGTCCATTCCGCATCTGCGTCGCCTGCGCCTGCATACCCGCGTGCCCATCGTGTTGCCGGATCGCGTCAATGATGAATTGTTGGCCTGGATCCGTCGCACAGGGCTCAAGACGGTTATCGTGCTGCATGTCAACCAT
>JAOTWF010000068.1 GCA_029863005.1 Gammaproteobacteria bacterium
CAGTACTTGGTGGCGATAGCGCTGCTGGTCGCGGCATGGCGGTTGCTTGTTATCGGACACGAGCCGCCGAAATGCGCCGCACCGCGCCTCGGTGTGGCGCTGCCAGTAGGCGCTGGTCTTGGCTTTGTCTCCGGGCTGACCGGCGTGGGCGGTGGGATTTTTCTGAGTCCGCTGCTGCTTCTGCTGCGCTGGGCCAGCATGCGCACCACGGCCTCCGTCTCGGCGGCATTCATTCTGGTCAACTCCCTCGCCGGCCTGGCAGGTCTGCTCAGCACCGGCGTGAAATTGCCGAGCGGCCTAGTGTGGATGATGCTGGCGGCGTTCGCGGGCGCGGTGGTGGGATCAGAATTGGCAGTGCGTAGGCTGGCCCCGGTAAGGTTGCGTCAACTGCTGGGTGTGGTGCTGGTCATCGCCGCCGTGAAAATGTCTCTAACGGTCTAAGCGCCGGCGGCGACCTTGGGTGGATCGGCGAACGGCACTTCGCCATCGTAGGGTTCGGCGTAGTCGCATTCTTTTAGCGGACAGACCTTTTCCGTGCCCCGGCGCTTGGTGGTTTTAATGCTCAGGATCGGCCAGCCGCACTTCGGGCAGGGTTCCTTGATGGGCGGGTTCCAGCAGGCATACTTGCAGTCCGGATAGCGGGCGCAAGAATAGAAAACTTTGCCGTAACGCGATTTGCGCTTGAGCATGGTCGCCTGCTTGCATTCCGGGCATTCCACGCCGGTGTCGGCGGGCTTCTCGAGCGGCTCCATGTGCTTGCAGTTGGGGTAGTTGCTGCAACCAATAAATTTACCGTAACGTCCTCGTTTGATAACCAGGTTCGATTCGCACTTGGGACACTTGCGATCGGGCACGATCTCTGGTTCGTTGGAGGCACCCACGGCATCGTCCACATTACGCGTGTAGTTGCAATCGGGGTAACCAGTGCAGCCGATGAAGTAGCCGTTGCGTCCGAGGCGCTTGGCCAACTTCTTGCCGCACTTAGGGCACTCTTCTTCCATCATCTCGACACCAGGACGATCTACTGTTTCTTTGTCCTTTACCTGATTCTTGAAATCAATCCAGAAATCCTGCAGCACCGGTTTCCATTCTTTTTCGCCGCGGGAGATCGCATCGAGATCATCTTCCATGCGCGCGGTGAAATCGTAATCCACGTAGTGGAAAAAATGCTCGGAGAGGAATTTGTTGACCACGCGCCCGACATCGGTCGGCTTGAAGCGGCGGTTCTCCAGCGTGACGTATTCGCGGCTCTCGAGGGTATAAATGATGGAGGCATAGGTTGAGGGGCGGCCGATGCCGTAAGCCTCGAGCGCCTTCACGAGACTCGCTTCCGAATAACGTGGGGGCGGCTCGGTGAAGTGTTGCAAGGGACGGATGGCCTTGAGATCCACCGACTCGCCTTTCTCCATCGGCGGCAGGATTTTCTCATCCTCGGTGGCGCCCTCCGGCGTATCCGCCGGCTTGTCGTCGACGTCTTCCTGGTATACCGACATGAACCCGGGCTTGACCACGGTCGAGCCGTTGGCGCGAAACACATTGCCCTCGCCGGCGGCCATGTCGACGGTGACGGTATCGAGCACCGCCGGCACCATCTGGCAGGCCATCGTGCGTTTCCAGATCAATTCGTACAACCGCAGCTGATCGGGCTTCAAGTGACCCTTGACCGCGTCCGGCGTGCGCGCCGCCGAAGTCGGACGGATGGCTTCATGCGCTTCCTGCGCGTTCTTCGATTTGTTCTTGTACACAATCGGCTCGTCCGGAAGGTTGTCAGCGCCGTAGCGCTCCTTGATGGTCTCGCGGATCTCGGCCACGGCCTCGTTGGCCAGATTCACAGCGTCGGTACGCATATAGCTGATGAGACCGACCACTTCGCCGTGGCCGAGGTCCATGCCTTCATAAAGCTGCTGCGCCGTGCGCATGGTACGCTGGGCCGTGAAACCCAGTTTGCGCGAAGCCTCCTGTTGCAGGGTCGAGGTGGTAAAGGGCGGGGCCGGGTTGCGGCGGCGCTGCTTCTTATCGACCGAAAGAACTTCCAGTTTTCCCTGGGCCTGGGCCTGCAGAGCGGCGTCGATTTCTGCGGCGCGCGTGCCGTTGTCAACGGTGAATTGCTCGAGTTTTTCGCCGTTGAAATGGGTCAACCGGGCAACAAAATCCTTGCCCTGGGTGATGAGGTCGGACTCGATGGTCCAGTACTCACGCGCGACGAATTTCTCGATATCTTCCTCGCGCTCGACGATCAGCCGCAGTGCCGGGCTTTGCACGCGCCCGGCTGACAGCCCGCGACGCACCTTTTTCCACAGCAGCGGCGAGAGATTAAAGCCCACCAAGTAATCGAGCGCACGTCGCGCCTGCTGGGCATTGATGAGATTCTCTGAGAGCTGGCGTGGCTGCTCAATGGCATGCTGGATCGCGGTTTTGGTGATTTCGTGGAATTCCACGCGATGTACCGGTTTATCGTCCAGCACATTCTCTTCCTTCAAGATTTCGTGCAGATGCCAGGAAATCGCCTCGCCCTCGCGGTCGGGGTCGGTCGCGAGATACAGCGCATCGGCCTTTTTCATGGCTTTGACGATGGCGTCCACGTGTTTCTTGTTCTTCTCGATCAGCTGGTACTTCATGCCGAAACCGTTTTCGGTTTCGACCGCACCCTGTTTCGGGATCAGATCACGGACATGCCCGTAAGAAGCCAGGCAGGTAAAATCCTTGCCCAGGTACTTGGACATGGTTTTGGCCTTCGCCGGCGATTCCACCACAATCAGATGTTTTGACATTCGTTTAACTCTTTAACAGATTCAGAATAAATTGCCACTCCCGAAGCGACTTCTGGAAAAAACAACGACGCGGACTTGCTACCGCGTCGTACGCGTTCCGGCGCTGTTTCGGGCGTCCGGAAAGACTCGTGCCCGAATTGTTGTCGAAAACAGGCGGGGCTTGTCAAGTCGGATGGTATCCACCTCGAAACGGAAACAACCGGAACGAGCAGTGATGGATAATGAAATTCAATGCAGATGGCCCTGCATTTCGTCAAATACCATGTCTTCGAGCATGTGATACGCGTACTCCTGCTCGGGCTGGTTGAACAGCACGAGCAGCATGACCCACTTGATTTGATCCAGCGTGATCTCGTCAGTTTCGAGCGCCAGCAACCGGTCGATGATGACCTCGCGCGTGGCGAAATCGATCACGCCGCTGGCTTCCATAAAATGCAGATAACCGCGGCAGTCCTCATCGAGCCGCTCCTGCTCCTTGGGCGTGTAATGGCGTATGGCCACCGCTCCCGGCGTCGGAGATTTTCCCGGACGGGGGTCGTGCAAGGAAGACAGGCCGTCCAGCCAGGAGAATGCCTTACGGATTTCGCCGTGCTGAAACCCGGCTTGCGTCAGTTCGTTGGTGAGCGCTTCCTGATCAGGTTGGAAATCGGCGCCTTCATCCATGTAGTTTTCGAACAAATACATCAGCACATCGAAAACATTTTCTTTCATCAGTCGTTTGCGCCCTGCTTTCGTCTCATCAGGATATCCTTTGAACCTTGCCGCCCGGACAGCTCGCCACGAGTCCGCTCAGCTCCATTTGTAACAGCATGGAGGAAACGGCATCTGCCGTCAATCCGCTGCGCTCAATGAGCGCATCGATACTGACCGGATCATGACCGATTTGTTTCAACAACGCCGTCATCGGTGGATTGAGTGACGTTGGCGTTGCTTCCTTTTCCGGCACGAGATAACGCTTCACGTTGGCCAGCGGTCCCAGCTCCTCGAGAACGTCCTGCGCCGTTTCCACAAGTTTCGCGCCCTGGCGAATGAGCGCATGACATCCGCGCGCTTGCGGCGAATGGATAGAACCCGGGATGGCGAATACCTCGCGTCCTTGTTCGGTGGCCAACCGTGCGGTAATCAGCGAACCGCTCTGGAGTGCCGCTTCCACCACTAACGTGCCGAGCGACAGGCCACAGATAATCCGGTTGCGAATGGGAAAATTCTCCGGCAATGGCGGGGTGCCCAGCGGAAATTCTGAGATGAGCGCGCCGTGCTCGACAATCTCGTGTGCCAGGTCGCGGTGCCGCGCCGGGTACACGCGATCCAGCCCGGTACCGGTCACGGCGATGGTCTGCCCACCGGCGGCGAGCGCGCCACGATGGGCCGCGCCATCCACGCCCAGCGCCAGACCGCTGGTGATCGTCAGTCCCGCCCCGGCCAGGCTCCGGGCAAACGCCTGGGCATTTTCCCGCCCCGTGGGGCTGGGATTACGGCTGCCGACGATGGCGATTTGCTGATGGGAGAGAACCTCCCGGTGACCGATGACGTACAACACCAGTGGCGGGTCGGGGATTTCGCGCAGCAACGGAGGATAATCGGAATCCGTCCAGGTCAACAAGTGATGGCCTGTCTGGCCAAGCCAGTCAAATTCCTGTTGCAGGCTCTGGGTCTGGGGACCGTCGAGAATTGCCGTGATGGCCACACTTTTTCCTGCCAGGACTTCGTCGAGCTGTCCGCGGCTGGCGGAAAAAATATTCTCGAGAGATCCAAAGTGCTCGAGCAGACCTCGCTGCGTGCGACCGCCCACCCCGGGCAGACGACGCAGTGTGAGCCACATCGCTAGGGTGTGATGAGACAAAATTGGAGAGTGCGCGCCGAGCATGGCGCGCAGTTTACTCCAGAATAGATTAATTACGTCTAGGGTGTGATGACCGCGTCCAGGAGATTCACCGGCCGCGTGGCCGTCATGACGAGCGCGTAGCTGATTTTCTCGTAAGTACGGAATACCAGGATCAGCGCAGACTCCTCGTCCGGCAACTTGTAATAATCGCGTGTCACGGGATCACGATGACTACCCACATGGCGCATGACACGCAGGACGACACCTTCATCGATGCCATCGCGCTTGCCGAGTGAAATACCGATAACCGTTTTAGGTCCAATTTCAGCCACCGAGTTCAGGGCCGAGACAACCCTGCCCTCCACCCGGGACTTCGGAGGATGCGGATAGTAATAGGGGAGCGAGGCCTTTTTCGGGGCCACCAGCAGGCGGTCGGTTGGAATGATTTCCTGTTTGACGGAGGTCACCACCAATTTGCTCGGATCACCCGGTTCGAGAAGTTTGGCATCTCCCAGATACAAGGCCTCGTAGGCCAGCAGCTCGCCGGTATCGGGATGACGGATCGGATTGCCCGGGCGGAAAATCTGGTAATACTCCGTGCCGTCTCCTTTCAGACCACGGGCATAGAACTGGCTGCTGTCGCCAAGCGCAATACGGTCATCGAGCCCGGTCGTGATATATCCGGCCTGTATGAGTACGTTTTCCTCCACCGCCAGAGGCTTCGTTAGAAACGGAACAATAGCATTTGGTGGAATGGTGGGAATGGCGGATTCGAGAGGAGCGCTGTACGCTTGCGGGGAGAGTTTCACCGTGCGGTCATCGATACGTCGCTCCACCACCGGCGCTGGAGCAGGTTCAGGGAGGGACGGCAGGCCCGTGTCCTTGCGCTCCACGGAGAGTACTGGCTTGCCGTCCACCCAGCGCAGCACCACGACGTCGCCGGGATAGATCAGATGGGGATTCTTGATTTCCTGGTTGATTTTCCAGATTTGCGGCCAGTGCCATGGGCTCTTGAGAAATCGCGTCGAGATGTCCCACAAGGTGTCGCCCTTGACCACGATGTAACGCTCGGGATGATCGGGTTTAAGCTGAACCACATCCGCCCGAATACCGGGAGATGTCAGAAGCAGCACAGTAATAAGTAGGTAAAATCCGAATCCCAGTAGAGGTTTAGGCGACATTCGTCCTTTTTCCGTGTAATCTGATGACGTTTTGAGTGTAGTCCATGCTTGGGCGCAACGCCAAGGCAGATATTAGGCTAAAATTCCTTGTTATTCAGTGGTATCGAAACTGATGATCACTCTGTTTGGCAGGAAGTAAATCGGATTCAAGCTGATCAAATTATCATGAGCATTCGCCAGATTCTGCACTTTCCCGACCCGCGTTTGCGCCGCCAAGCCAACCCGGTGCTGCAGGTCAACGACAGCATACGCCGGCTGTTGGATGATATGGCCGAGACCATGTACCAGGCACCCGGGATCGGGCTCGCGGCGATTCAGATCAATGAGCCCTGGCGCATCATCGTCATCGACATTTCCCCGACCCGGGATCAACTGCAGGTGTTCATCAACCCGGAAATCCTTTCGCGGGAAGGAGAACAGGAGCTCGAGGAAGGCTGTCTGTCTGTGCCCGGCATCTACGAACCCGTGACACGTGCCCGGCGTATTCGCGTTCGCGCCCTGAATCGCGATGGCGAGGTGATCGAGTTCGAAGCCGAGGATCTGCTGGCTACGTGCATCCAACACGAGATCGATCATCTAGACGGCAAAGTCTTCGTTGACTACCTCTCGCGTCTGAAACAAACGCGCATCCGCAAGAAACTGGAAAAGCGCGGGCGCGAGCAGGGCCCAAAGTCCCCAACGAGCGAATACGCTATCGGACACGAGTCCACCGCTGCGGCCGCGGGCAGGAAACATTTAAAAATATAATCACTGCTAACATGCCTAAACCGTTCTCTCCTGAGCACGGCGGCGGTGAACGATTGGCGATTGATGGAGTCGCCGCGTGAACCTAATCTTCGCCGGAACGCCTGCCTTCGCCGTGCCCGCATTGGATTCGCTGCGGCGCGCAGACCATGTCATTCGCGCCGTCTACACCCAACCGGATCGACCCGCCGGACGCGGGCGTAAGCTCGTCGCCGGCGCCGTGAAGCAATATGCGCAAACCCATGGCCTAGAAATCCGTCAGCCGGAAAAAATCATCGACGAGGAAAAACGGCTTCGCACCGATGCCCCGGAAGCGTTGATTGTCATTGCCTATGGTCTGCTGCTGCCACCCAAGATACTTGCGATTCCCCGTCTCGGTTGCATCAACGTGCATGCCTCGCTGTTGCCGCGCTGGCGCGGTGCTGCACCTATCCCGCGTGCCATCGAGGCCGGTGACAACGAAACCGGGGTGAGCATCATGCAGATGGAAGCCGGCCTCGACACCGGGCCGGTGCTGGCACGGACGCGGACTCCCATCCTGGAAACCGACACCGCGCAGACGCTGCACGACCGTCTGGGACGACTTGGAGCTGAAACCCTGGTGGCAACACTCTATCGCCTGGCCCGAGGCGATATCACGGCCCAACCTCAGGACGCTACGCGAGCCAGTTATGCGAGAAAACTGAGCAAGGAGGAATCCTCTATTGACTGGTCCCTGCCGGCCGTCGTATTGCATTGCAAAATACGCGCATTCAATCCCTGGCCAGTGGCCAGCACCGCTTGGCGCGGAAAAACACTACGAATGTGGGAAGTGGGACCGCTGGAGACACGCCGCACCCACGGCGTACCGGGTAACGTTGTGCAGGCTGATGCCGCCGGCATTCGTGTACAAACCGGTGAAGGCGTTTTGACGCTCACACGACTTCAGGCAGAGGGAGGGAAAATCCTCGCGGCCGCGGATTTTCTGAATGGCCACAAACTGGCCGTCGGCGAACAACTGGGCGATGAAACGAAAAGCTTCACGAACCGCTAAGCGCGCCAGCAAGCGGCTATTGACCTTGCACGATTATTCGTGAACGAAACCAGGGACAACCGGCGAAGCAGACGTCCAGGGCGATTCAGGCGCGCCGAGTCAATAGCGAAAATCATTAGAGTTTTCGATTATGGTGGCGGCATGAATTCACTTGAACATGCCGATGGGTAGTCAATCTTCCGGTCCGAGGTCGAAGCCGTTAAGCCGCCGCCATAATCCGCGTGCCACGGCGGCGCGGGTGGTGGAAGCGGTTATCGTTCGCTCGCGTTATCTGGATACCGTGCTCACCGAGACACTCAGCGCCTTGCCTCGCGCACAAGCACGCAATGCCGCGCTTATCCAGGAGATGAGCTACGGTACCTTGCGCTGGTTCGACCAACTTGCCGCTATCGCCGCGCTGTTTCTGGACAAACCACTCAAACAGAAAGATCAGGATGTGTACACGCTGCTGCTGATAGGTCTCTACCAGCTGATGCACATGCGCGTGGCCCGACATGCAGCCGTCAAGGAAACGGTGGAAGCCGCTGAGGCGCTGAAAAAACCCTGGGCAAAAAAATTACTTAATGCCTGCCTGCGCGCTTCGCTGCGCGAGGAGGCGCGGGCTCGGGCAACGATTGCCGCAAATCCGGCAGCAGCTTTCAGTCACCCGGGCTGGCTACTCGGAGAAATCCGGCATCAGTGGTCGGAAAACTGGACATCCATTCTGGCGGCGAACAATGCGCGTCCACCGCTGGTGTTGCGCGTCAATCGACAGCGCCAGTCACGCCAGATGTATCTGGCATGTCTGGCACAAGCCGGCATCGTGGCAACCGCACACCCTTTCAGCGATACCGCCGTGGTGCTGGACTCCCCCACGGCGGTGAACGAACTCCCCGGTTTTACCGAGGGCGAGGTGTCAGTGCAGGATGCGGCAGCGCAGTTCGCCGCGCCACTGCTCGATGCGCAACCCGGTGAACGCGTGCTCGATGCCTGCGCGGCGCCGGGCGGCAAAACCGGGCATTTGCTCGAACACACCGCCGGACTTGGCGAACTGGTGGCACTCGACCGGGAACCGGCGCGTGTGGAATTGATTAAGGAGAATTTGGTGCGTCTTGGATTGGCGGCGAATGTCATCACCGGTGATGCCGCAAACCCCACGAATTGGTGGGATGGTCGCCCATTCGACCGGATACTCACCGACATACCCTGTTCCGCCACGGGCGTCATACGCCGTCATCCGGACATCAAGCGGCGCCGGCAGCCCGAGGATATGCCTCGGCTCGTCGCCACTCAGGAGCGGATTCTCGAGGGACTGTGGCCCTTACTCAAACCCGGAGGTAAGCTTCTATACGTAACCTGCTCGATTCTTCCGGTCGAAAACGAAAACCAGATTACGGCTTTTCTCATGCGTCATCCCGAGGCCACGGAAGAACCCCTGTCACTGGACGCGGGACGGGCGCGGCCTGTGGGATGGCAGATTCTGCCGGGCGAGGCCGGGATGGATGGATTTTATTATGCAAAACTGTGCAAAAACCGATAAGAAAAGTGCCCGAGATGGCGCGAGGATAAATGTGAGGACACGCGACTTGCTAGGCCGAGAACCTTCTACAAAACCGAGAATGCTTTGGCAGCGGTGGATAACGGCCACACTCGTGTTCGCCTGTTTCAGCGACGCTGGAGCCGATTTCAAAGTGGCCGAGATGCAACCTCGGTTCGTCAAGCAGGCGCTCGTGCTCAACGGCAATCTTGAGCTCGAGCTTAACGCGAAAGTGGAGGAGGCGCTTTCCAAGGGAATTCCTCTCGAAGTCGTGATTGATATTCAACTTCATCGCGAACGCCGTTTCCTGTGGAATCCCAAAATCGACGCCTGGACGTTACATCGGCGAATCCAGTATCACGCCCTGTCCGGCCAATATCTGGTCAACACCTTGGCGCCCGAGGCCGAAGTGGGCGAAAGCCTGTTAACACTGACGGAAGCGTTGAAACAGTTGGGTTCGCTCAACGGTGTTACGCTGCCCCTGGGAAAGACGGTTACGGAGCATGAACATACCGTGGATGTCCGTGTCAGCCTCGACATCGAGGCCCTGCCCACGCCCCTGCGGCCGGTCGCCTACACCTCCTTTACCTGGCATCTCAACAGCGGCTGGACGTCATGGAAAGTAACACCCTAAACCGCATTGTCACTCGCTACGTCACCGGCTTCGTGCCGCTCGCGGTGCTGTCCGTTCTGCTCATCACCGCTTTCATCATGATGAACGCGGCGGCCCAGAACTCGGCGTTGTTTGGGCGTCTGTATTCGGTGCTGCTGCTGGTCAACATCCTCGGCGTGGTACTGCTGATCGCGCTGATCCTGCTGAATCTGTTCCATTTCGTAGAGCAGTACCGCGCGCGGGTTATTGGCACGCGCCTGACCTTGCGACTGCTGATCATGTTCGTGGTCCTGGCGGTGGTGCCGGTGTCGGTGGTGTTCTATTTTTCCATTCAAGCGTTGAACCGCGGCATCGACAACTGGTTCGACGTGCGTATCGAGCGCGCGCTCGACGACGCCCTGCTGCTCGGGCGCACCGCGCTCGACGCGCAGCGGCAGGATTTGGTGAAAAACGCCCAGGAGATTGCCATCGAACTGGAGACCCTGCCGGTGCGGCGGAAAATCGCCACGGTGCCATCAGAACTGTCGCTGCTGAACGCGCTGCGGGAGCAATACAACATCACCGAACTCACCCTTTACACCCAGGACCGGAAAATTCTGGCCTCCAGCAGCGAGGCCAATCTTGAAGCCAGCACGCTGGTGCCGGCCCGGCCGAGTGACGCCATGATTGCCCAAGTGCGCCAGGGCCTGACTTACGCCAACCTCGACGCCATCAGTAAGTCCGGCTTGCGGCTGCGCGTGGTGGTCCCGGTGCAGGGGCGAGATGTCGGCGCACCGATTCGCGTGCTCCAGGTGCTGCAGGCGCTGCCGCCGCGCTACGCCAAACTTGGCGAGTCGGTACAATCAGCGTTTGCCGAATATGAGAAACTCGTGTACCTGCGCGGACCGCTCAAGTTTGGCTTCACCCTGACGCTGTCCCTGATTGCGCTGCTGACACTGTTGATCGCGGTGTGGGCGGCGATTTTCTTCGCGCGGCGGCTGGCCACCCCCATCCGCGAACTGGCCGAAGCCACGAATGCCGTGGCGCAGGGCGATTACCAGAAACAGATTCCCGTCACCAGTCATGATGAGATCGGCATCCTCGTTGAATCCTTCAACGATATGACGCGCCGCATCCACCGCGCGCAGCTGCAATCCAAGCGCAGCCAGCAGGAGGCCGAGATTCAGCGTGCCTATCTTGAAACCGTGCTGGGACATCTTTCCTCCGGCGTGCTCACCTTCAACCAGCGCCTGCTGCTGCGCACGCACAATCCGTCGGCGGGCCAGATACTCGGCGCTGACCTGCGCGCCGGCGAGCGCAAATCGCTCGGCTGGCTGGTGGAGAACTATCCGTCGCTGCGGCCGCTCATCGAGGCCGTGGAGCAAGCCGCGGCCGCGGGGCAGGAGGAATGGCAATCTCAGATTCAGCTCACAATCAACAAGCACCGCCGCATCTTGCTGCTGCGCGGAACGTCATTGCCTTCCTGGCGGGAAAAACGCGGCGGTTATGTCGTGGTGTTCGATGACATCACCGCGCTCATCCAGGCGCAGCGCGACGCCGCCTGGGGCGAGGTGGCACGGCGCATGGCGCATGAAATCAAGAACCCGCTCACGCCCATTCAGCTCTCGGCCGAGCGTATCCGTCACAAGTTCCTGCGTCAGGTCACGAAAGAAGATCGTCACGCGCTCGAACGTGCGACGCGCACGATTATTGAGCAGGTCGACTCGCTCAAATCCATGGTCAACGATTTTTCCGAATACGCGCGTTCGGCCCAGATGCTGTCGCGCGCGGTGGACGTGAACGATCTCATCCGCGACGTGGTCGAGCTCTACAAAAACACGCGCAGCAGTGCCAGCGTGGTGCCGTTGCGCGACGATGCCAAAACCGGCAAGGGCAAGACATCGCGCGCTGTCACCACCAAACTTGATCTCGACGCCGATCTGCCACAAATCCCGGCCGACCCAGGGCGTTTGCGCCAGGTTTTGCACAACCTGCTGCTCAATTCACGCGACGCGCTGGCCGCCACGGCCAAACCGGTGATCCGGATCAATACGCGCGTGGTGGGAGAAAATGTCCACCGATTCATCGAATTGACCGTGCAGGACAACGGTCCAGGTTTTCCGGAAGCGCTGCTGGCGCGCCTGTACGAGCCCTATGTCACACACAAGGAAAAAGGCACGGGGCTTGGGCTCGCCATCGTCAAGCGCATCGTGGAGGAACACGGCGGCACCATTCGCGCCTATAACCTGAAGGACGGGGGGGCTTGTGTCGTCATGCGACTGCCGGTCACTACCGCCGCGGCCGCGGGGCCAGCGCCCGCTCCCGCCGCCGCCCAAGCCACGCGGGGAGAAAATAAAGCATGAATCCTGGTTACATCCTGGT
>JAOTWF010000122.1 GCA_029863005.1 Gammaproteobacteria bacterium
TTCGATACGCTTTCGTCCTGCGCCCGTTAGCGGATATCGCGCCAAAGCTTATGCATCCGGAAGTGGGATTGACCTGTTCCGAAATCTGGAAACGGTTCAATAACAAGCAGGATATGCAGACGGTGGATTTTCGTTTCGAGAATCAGGGATAACCGACATTTTTCAGCATCTGGTCGAGTTTCGTGGCACTGAAGCCGTCCATCCGTTGTTTGCCCACGAGAATAATCGGCACCCCTTTACCCCCTAGGCGCTTATACTCCTGCCGGCCGATATCACTCTTTTCCACATCATACTCGCTGAAATATATCCCCTTGGCGGCAAGATAATTCTTGGCTTTTTTGCAGACACCGCACCATGTTGTACTCAGGATTTTTACTTCGCGCGGACCATAGTCGTCTCCTTCCAGCAGCACCTCGCTGGCACCGGTGAAGGTGATAATTTTCACTTCTTCGGCATGGGGAACACCGACCGGATTGTCCGAAAAATGAATCCGTCCCTCGGCGTCGGTCCATTTATAGACTTTCCCAGCCTGAACAGGATGCCAACTCAATGACAGGAATACAGCCGTGAGCACCACCACGTGGAAACGCGGCATGGATAAATGACTACATCACCACCCAACGCCCGCCGTCCACCGCCAGCACTTGTCCAGTGATAAATCCGGCGTCGCGGATAAGGAACAGGGTGGTGCGTGCCACGTCATCGGTGTCACCGGACCGCTTGAGTGGCGTGCGCGAAATGATGCGTTGTTTAGACATCTCATCGAGGTCGTTCTCGGGCCAGAGGATCACACCCGGGGCGATGGCGTTGACCCGGATTTCCGGGCCAAGTTCACGAGCCAGGGCCTTCGTGAGCATGATCACGCCGGCCTTGGCGACGCTGTATACGAGATAGCCGATCAGAGGACGGTCTCCGTAAATGTCCGCGATGTTGATAATGCACCCATCGGATTTTCTCAGGTGCGGTACCGCTGCCTGAGAGAGGAAATAAGGCGCCCGCAGATTAGTGCCCACGATATCGTCCCACTGAGTTTCCGTGGCCTCGCCCACGGGCGTGGGATAAAACCGTGAGGCGTTGTTGATGACCACATCCAGCCGATCGAAAGATTCAACGGTTTCATAAACCAAGTTTTTCGCCAATCGCTGGCCGTTGTTGAGATCGCCACGCACCAGCATCACCGATTCCGGCCGGGCCTGGTGCAGATCTTCCTGCAGGGCATGAGCGGCCTTTTCGGAAGTGTGATAATGAATCACGATCTTCATCCCTTGGGCGTGCAACAGGCGCGCTATGGCCGCTCCGATGCGATGCGCACCGCCCGTGATCAGGGCCACCTTGCCTTCAAGCGGATTGTCGGCCATAAAAGTAGCCCTACTTCGCTACGCTCTTTCGTCTTGACATAAGAATGAGTATCCCTACATCGTTCGTCCTGTCTTAAAATGTCGCCCTACTCGCTTCGCCCGTTCGGCGTGATCATAGAATATTCAGTATAGTTCCTGAATCAGGCAAGATACCCGTTGCCAGCCTTCACGCCAATAGGCCTTACGAAAAGAGTATGTGCCCTCATCACTTTCAGACCAGCATGTCCGAAATGCCAACACTGCCCTCACTGACTCCGGAAGAACAGGCGCACCAAGAAAAGGTTACGTGCCGCCTGCGAGAGGAGATCACCGCCTCGGGTGGGGTGATTTCTTTCACTCGCTTCATGGAACTGGCGCTCTACGCGCCGGGATTGGGTTACTACGCCGCGGGGAAACACAAATTCGGCGAAAAAGGAGATTTCATTACTGCACCGGAGCTGGGCCCGGTATTCGCGCGCTGTGTGGCGCGAACGTGCCACTCTCTGCTGAATCAGCTCGGTGGTGGCGATATTCTTGAAGTCGGCGCCGGCAGCGGGGCGCTGGCCGCGGAGCTGCTTCTGGAGCTGGCATCTTTGGGCCGGCTTCCGGACCGTTATCTTATTCTTGAACTCAGTGCCGATCTGCACGAGCGCCAGTTAGAGACCCTAAGGCACAAGGCGCCTGATCTTTTCGAACGTGTGCACTGGCTCGCCGAGTTGCCACGGGATTTCCGCGGATTGGTGCTGGCCAATGAACTGCTGGATGCCCTGCCCGTTACCCGTTTCAAGATTACGGAAAATGGTGTGAATGAATTATTCGTCGGCTGGGAAAATGAAGGCTTTGTGTGGCGCGAAAAACCGGGAAACGAATCCATGCGTGCCCGCATCCTTTCTCTCGGTCTGCCACCCGGTTACATCTCCGAATTCAACTTGCACGCCGAGGCCTGGGTTAGATCAGTCGCCGATGCCCTCAAGCAAGGCGCGCTGCTGCTCATCGATTATGGATTTCCACGCGCCGAGTTCTACCATCCACAGCGCGTGCAGGGCACGCTCATGTGTCATTACCGGCACCGTGCGCATGACGACCCGCTGATCCTCGCCGGCCTGCAGGATATCACCGCGCATGTCGACTTCACGGGTATCGCCGAGACCGGCATTGGGGCCGGTCTTTCTATTCTCGGATATACCTCGCAAGCGGCATTTTTGCTTGATTGCGGGCTTGAACACATCATGGCCGCCTCCGATCCCGACGACGTGCGCGCGCACCTGGCTCTCACACAGCAGGTCAAGAAACTCACGCTCCCGCATGAAATGGGTGAACTCTACAAGGTCATCGTGCTCGGGCGCGGCGTCAGGGAAACATTGCCGGGGTTCACCCTGCAGGACC
>JAOTWF010000015.1 GCA_029863005.1 Gammaproteobacteria bacterium
GTGGATCGTAATCGTGCCGGCGGAGTTTTTCGGTGTGACCTCGGGCCTCGGCTACGCCATCGAGGACGCGCGCGAAGGCCTTAACTATGATCATCTCATGGCGATGGTTCTTGTTATCGGAGCCATCGGCTATATGCTCGACAGTTTCATTGTGCAGCTCATTAAGCGTTACAGCTGGCACCGTCAGGCATGATCGGAATGCGGAGACCAGGTGGATGTCCGCTCTTAACTATCCGAACCATTCCACCCTTTTAGCTGTATTAACTGGTGTTGTTTAATATAGGAGAAATGACCATGCAAAACCAAACATCCGTCGCTGCAACCCCACGTGCCGCAACTGTCTCGACAACTGTTTCGAAAGGACTACAGCTCACGACCGCTTTTCTCTTGGGCGCCGTGATCCTGTTTGCTGCGGGATTCGTGTCGACGTCCGCTGTGCATAATGCGGCCCACGACGCCCGTCATGCACAGGGCTTCCCTTGCCACTGATTCGACGATGCTATTTCGTCGCATCGTACTTTGCGCACTGCTGGTCGGGGCGCTCGCAGGGTCGCTGCTGAGCGCTATCCAGTTATGGCAGGTAATTCCCATCATCCACCGCGCCGAGCATTTCGAGCAAGCGCGCACGTCGCAGATGACCGAACCGGCGCGTGAGGTGACACATGGCCACAAGGATGCGGGCCACGCTCATCCGGCAGGCGAATGGGAACCGGCAGAAGGTGCGGAGCGGATGGGCTACACGTTGCTGGCGAATGTCTTGACCGCCATCGGTTTCGCCTTGGTGATGCTGGTGGGCATGGCATCCTCACTCAAGCTCAATTACGTAGCCAAGCTTGATTGGCGATACGGATTGCTCTGGGGAGTAGCAGGATATGCCATTTTCTTTGTGGCACCGTCGCTTGGTCTTCCGCCCGAGATTCCGGGTGCCGCCACGGCGGACCAGCAAGCGCGCCAGCTTTGGTGGCTTCTCGCGGTGGTCTGCACGGCCACAGGACTCGCCGTCGTGGCCTTCAGCAAAATCCGCTGGCGCTGGGTAGCCCTCGGGCTGCTTGTCGTGCCGTACTTGGTGGGTGCCCCGCATCTTGCGACAGGTCCCTTCGCGGATTATCCGCCACCGGTGGCCGCCGAGCTCGCAGATCTCGCCCAACAGTTCTTTTGGGCAACGGCGCTCGCCAACGCCCTGTATTGGCTCGTACTGGGGAGCGCGTCGGCTTGGGCCGTTCGACGCTTTTTGAAGGAGGCGGTCACTTGAGTATGAGAAATACGAGCCAGAAACGAGATATCCGGCCACGGAGCGCCAGAACATCGATAAGAGTCTGCGTCGCGCAAAGTTCGAGATCCTGAGCGAGGCAAGAGCATAATGTCCCAGAAAATCAGTATCGTTTGCGTTTCCGGCACGCGCGAAAAATTGCAGATGGCCGCAATGATTGCCTCGGTCGCCGCCGCGACAGGCGATGCGGTTTCGGTGTTCTTCTCCATGAATGCCCTGACCTACTTCATTAAGGGCCACTCGGCAGGCGTACCGACCGAAGGCGAATTCGGAAAACTCTTAGCGCAGAAGGGCGTGCCGCCCTTCAAGCAACTGTTTAAACAGGCGGTCGAGCTCGGCGATGCGAAACTTCTGCCCTGCTCGATGGCTTTGGATTTACTAAAGATCACGAACAACGAACTCGACTCCGAATTCGGGCCACCGACAGGGTTGACGCGCTTTCTGAGCCAGTCCGAGGGTGGACAGTTGCTCACTTTCTGACCATGGCGGAAGACCAATTCGAGATTGACAGGAGATAGGGTAAATGAGTGAAAGCAAGATCATCGACGCACGCAACACATTCTGCCCCGGGCCACTCATGGAGCTGATTACCTACATGAAGCAGGCCAACGTGGGTGATACCCTTGAACTGCTATCGACCGATGATGGCTCGGCCGCCGATGTGCCGGAGTGGATTCACAAGGTTGGGCACGAGATGGTCAGTAGCGAGAAAATCGAAGAGACCTGGCACATCAAGGTCCGCAAGATTAAATAGTGTAATATGTGCGAAGTTAAGATATGTCTGGCCGGCCGCCAGAAACATCCCGGGAATATTAGATAGGAGAATGCAATGAGAATCTTAATCGTCGGTGGTGGCACGGGCGGTACCATTCTGGCGAATCAGCTCGTGCGGCGGCTGAAGGATGAAATTCGCGCCAAAAAGGTCCGGATCACCTTGCTGTCTGATTCCGACCGGCACATGTATCAGCCCGGCCTATTGTACGTCGCTTTCGGCCAGATGGCACCGGATCAGCTTTATCGCGATGAAGCGAGTCTGCTCGAGTCGAGTATCAAATTTCACGTGGACGCGGTCACCGAGTTCCACCTCGACCGGAACCAGGTCAAGACCAAAAGTGGCAAGACCCACGATTACGATATTCTCGCGATCGCCACCGGCGCGCGCATCGTGCCGCAGGAAGTGCCCGGCATGAGCGAAGGCGCGGAAACTTTTTACACGGAGGAAGGCGCCATCCGCATGCACAAGCGCCTCATGGAATTCAAGGGCGGTACCGTGGCGATGGTGGTATCGATACCCCACAAATGTCCCGTGGCGCCGGTGGAGGCGATGTTCATGCTGCACGACTTCTTCAAGATGCGCGGCATCCGCGACAAGGTGAAACTGCAGTACAAGTATCCTGTCAACCACGTCCATGCCACCGCGAACGTTGCCCGATGGGCCAAACCGGAATTCGACAAGGCCGGCATTGAGTACGAAACCCTGTTCAACGTACGAGAAGTTGACCCGGTCAAGAAGATCGTCTACAGCGAAGAAGGCACCGAGTGCAAATACGATCTGCTGATTGCTATTCCGCCCCACCGTGGCATGGAAATGATCGAGGCGAACAACCTTGGACAGGGCGGCTGGATCCCCACGGACCGTTTCAAGTTGACCATGGACGGTCATGAGAACGTCTATGTGATCGGCGATGCCAGCAATGTTCCGGTCAGCAAGACCGGATCGGCGGCGCATTTCGAGGCGGAAATCGTCGCCGAGAACATCGCCTCCGTGATCAAGACCGGCGTCCCGGTTCGGGAGTACGACGGCAAGGTGTATTGCTTCATCGAGGCCGGTTACGATCGCGCCACCTACAACGCCTTCGATTACGTCAATCTGCCCGAGTTGAAGCCTCCGTCCAAAGCCATCCACTGGTTCAAGGTGGCATACAACCAGTTGTACTGGACCACAGTACGTGGATTGCTCTAAAGGAGAAATGACCGTGGCAGCAAACGAAACACCACAAGTCCCAGCAATGCTGGATGAGGCGTCCATAAAAAGCCTTGTAGAGATGATTAATCTACTGGAGGCGGCCAAGGATGCCATGTCCGACGAGATCGTGTCTCGAGTGGCGCGCACGGCGAGCGAGGGCATGACATTGATCGACCGCTTCACCCGCAACGAGGGATTAATGTGCCTGCTGCAGGCGCTGGATCGCCCGGAGACACAGCGCCTTCTTATAAGCCTGTCCGATACAATCGGCCAGATGAGCCGGGAACTCGCGTCCGCCCCGCCGACCAAAGGCGGCATCATCGGACTGGTGCAGCTAGCCCGCAAGCCCGGCACGCTGGAAGGACTCCGGGCGCTCTCGCTGCTCGGCCAGTACTGGAACGACAGCCTGCGCGAGCTGCACCGACACGGCGGTTAGTTCGCCGAATGAGGTGCAACCGGCAATGCCGTCATCAATAGGCATCCAAAATCATCGCATCCCGTGGCGCCGTGCGCACCTCCTTGCCGAGGCGGTCGGTGACGCGGATCGAAAGCACCGTGAGCCAGCTCCCGGACAAGCCGATCAGGGGCCGGACCAGATTCGATAATAATTATCCGAAGACCATATTTAAAGTCTGCGGCGCTGTCCGTAGAGATCCGAATGTCGTCCGGCCCAAAACTTGAGAAAGTTGGAAACGGTATCGGCCATGCCTTCGATCAGTCTAGGCGCTACCCGGCCCGCAGCCAATACCGTCTCGAGCTGCAGCGGGATGAGCGGTCCCGTCATGTTTTGGGGTCATTATTGCTGCACGGTTACAGTAATGTACTGTTTTTCGCCATGCAAAAACTCGTCAATACGCCATGTATAGCGAATTGGCGATTTCTCTCAGAATTATCCCTGTGATATGGTATTCCAAAGCAATTTCTCTGCTGCCACTGCGGTAACTTAAGGAGGAGATAATCATGAAATCCAGATTTTCGCTGTCATTTCTGCTTTCTATTCTTCTGTTTCTCTTTGCCTCTCCCGCGCTTACCCAGAACAATGAGATTCACGTGGGTACTTCGGTGGCACTGACGGGCAAGTACGCCCGCACCGGTCAGGAGCAATTGCAAGGTTTCCAGATGTGGGTCGAGGAAGTCAACGAGCGGGGCGGGCTGCTCGGCAAAAAGGTGCATCTCATTCATTATGACGATGAGTCCAAACCGGAAACCGGCGCCAAGCTTTACGAAAAACTCATCACCGATGACAAGGTCCAGTTGCTGATCGGGCCGTATTCCTCCGACGTGACCCTGGCCGCCAGCACCATCGCCGAGAAGCATAATTTCCCCATGGTGTCCTCCGGTGCTTCTTCGAGCGAGATCTGGGCTCGCGGTTACAAAAACATCTTTGGCCTGTACACCCTGGCCGATCTCTACATGGACCAGATTATCGAACTCGGCAAATCAAAAGGCTTAAAAAAGATCGCCCTGGTTTACGAGAACACAGCGTTCCCGCGCGGTGTGGCCGAAGGGGTCAAGCGCAAGGCGAAAGAACTTGGCATGCAGATCGTATTCGAAGAGGAATACGGCAAGGCCTCGACCGATTTCTCCTCCATGATCATCAAGATCAAGGCCAAGAAAGCGGATATGGTCATCGGCGGTTCTTACCTGCCTGACTCCACCGGTTTCATGCGCCAGGCGAAGGAAGCCCGGCTGTACGCCAAGATCTTCGCCTTCGCTGTGGGACCGGGATTGCCGGACTTCGGACATAACCTGGGTCTCGATGCCGAAGGTGTCATGGGAAATACCCAGTGGGAGCCTACGCTCAAGCTTCCCGGCGCCAAGGAATTTGCCGAGAAATACAAGGTCAGGCACGGCCATGAACCCGGTTACCACGCGGGCGGCGGTTATGGCGCGGGTCATGTACTCGAGGCGGCGGTCAAGAAAGCCGGTTCGACAGACCGCGACAAGGTACGCGCGGCACTGTTCGCGCTCGACACGGTCAACGCCTTTGGCCGTTTCAAGGTGGATGCCACCGGCAAGCAGATTGGCAAGCCGGCTTACGCCGTCCAATGGCTCGGAGGCGAGCGCCATATCGTGTTGCCGGAGGAGGCCGCCACTGCCAAGGTGTTCTATCCGTTCAAGGACTGGAACAAGCGCTGACGACCGGATCGCCACGAAGACAGCAGGTGGCACGAGAATAATGCGGCTGACACGGAACGCGCCACGTGGAGCTTCTCGAGCCTGAAATCCTGCTGCAGATGTTAATCAATGGGCTGCTGGCGGGGGCGCTGTACGCGCTACTCGCCGGTGGGCTCAATCTGATATTCGGCGTGATGCGCGTTATCAACATCGCTCACGCCGAGTTTATGCTGATAGGCGCCTTCGGCGCCTACGTGCTGTTCAACGTTTTCGGACTGCATCCGCTGTTTTCCCTGTTGATTATCGTTCCGATAATTTTTGTCGTGGGCTACTATTTCCAGCGCGTGCTGATCGAACGCGTGGTGGACCGTCCCATGCTCACCTCGCTGCTCGCCACTTACGGTGTATCCATTATCCTGATCAACGTCGGCTTGCTTATATTCAGTTCTGATTTCAAATCAGTCCCAGTGCTTCAGGGCTCGTTCCTGATTGGCGACTTGGCCGTCTCGAAACCACGTGCCGTGGCCGGACTGGTTTCGCTCGTGCTGAGTGTGGGCGTGTACCTGTTTCTCGATCGGACACGCTTGGGCAAGGCCGTGCGCGCTGTGTCGGAGCATGCCCAGGTGGCCCAGATTTGCGGCATTGACGTGCGCCAAATCCGCATGCTGACCTTTGGCATGGCCGCGGCCATGGCTGGCGCCGCCGGTGTAATGCTTTCCATCATCTATTCGTTCTGGCCCGGATCGGGTGTGGATTTCATTCAAAAGTGTTTCGCCATTATCATCATCGGCGGTATGGGCAATTTCGTCGGCGCGTTGTATGGCGGCATTTTGCTAGGTGTGGTGGAGTCCTTCGTCGGAGGTTTCATTTCGACACAGTGGGCCGAGGCCGTAGCCTACCTGCTGCTTGTGACCGTGCTGCTGGTCCGGCCGACCGGTCTCAAGGGGGTGGCGCGTGCCTGAGAATGACCAGCGGTCGATCAGCTTCTGGGCGGGTACTGTGCTTGTGGGGCTTGCCCTATTAGCGCCGTTCGGGGTCAACGAGTATTACCAGTCGTTTTTGCTTCAGGTGTTCCTCGTGATCGCGCTGGCACAGGCCTGGAACCTGATCTCGGGCATGACCGGATATGTTTCATTCGGTCACGCGGCGTTCTTCGGTGTCGGCGCATATACTGGTGCGCTGTTTCTCACCTGGGGATATCCGTGGTGGATCGCCATTTTTAATGGCGCTGGTATTGCCGCGCTGATTGCCGTGCCCCTCGGTTTCCTGACACTGCGCTTGCGCGGGCCGTACTTCGCCATCGCCATGCTTGGGCTGAACGAGGTTGGGCGCATTGTTGCCACGCTCTGGGTGAGTGTCACGAAGGGCGGAACCGGTCTTCCGCTTCCGCCCTCGTTACTGCCGTCACTCGATATTACGTACTTCATGATGCTTTCCCTGGCCCTGGGCGCGACGCTGCTCATCGCCTGGGTGCACCGCAGCCGCTTCGGACTGGAGTTGCGCGCCATCCGTGAAGACGAAGAAGCGGCCGAAATGGTGGGTGTCAATACCACGCGCAACAAGGTGACTGCCTTTGTGCTGTCGGCGCTGATTCCCGGCGCGGTCGGTGCGGTTTATGCCATGTACACCAGCTACATTAACCCCGCATCCGCCTTTGATCCTGCGCGCAACATTGAAATGATCGTAGTGGTTCTGTTCGGCGGCAGTGGCACGGTCTGGGGGCCGATCATCGGTGCGGCAACCGTAATGTTTCTGCGTGAGATGCTGTGGGCGCAGTTTCCGGCGGCACATCTCGCCGCACTCGGTGTCCTGCTGCTGATCGTGGTGCTGTACCTGCCCGGTGGGCTCGTTTCTATAGTGCGTGAACGTCATCGCGAGCGTCCAGACGCGCGTCCGGGAGAATCACCATGACAGAGCCTGTCTCCCACCCGGATCATATCCTTTGCGCCTGGGGTATTGCGCGCGATTTCGGCGGTGTCCATGCCCTGCGGGACGTGGACTTGCATGTGGTGCGAGGGACCATCACTGGGTTGATCGGCCCGAACGGCTCGGGCAAGACGACAATGTTTCAAGTGATTTCGGGAATGGATCAAGGGGCGACCGGCACGATCAGCTTCGATGACGAATCCATCCTCGGATGGCGGCCATCGCAAATCTACCGTCGCGGCTTGGCGCGTACCTTCCAGCTTTCACGCGTCTTTCCAGAATTAACTGTGTTGGAAAATCTGGTCGTGGCCGGCAGCCGCCATGACCGCAGTGTCGAGGAACGCGCATTTGGTTTGCTCGAGCGCGTGAGGTTGCGCGAATACGCCAAAGTCCGAGGTAAAAATCTTTCTTATGGACAGCAGAAGCTTGTCGAATTTCTGCGCGTGCTCATGAGTGATCCCGCGCTGATTCTGCTGGATGAGCCGGCGGCCGGGGTGAATCCGACGCTGCGCCAGACGCTGTGGGACATGGTGCGGCACCTCAACGGTTTAGGCACGACGTTTCTCGTCATTGAGCACAACATGGAAGTGATTGCCGATCTTTGTTCGGACGTTTATGTCTTGAGCGAAGGCGAGATGATTGCCCACGGTGACTTTGCGGCGATCCGTAACAATGAACAGGTGCTGGAAGCCTATTTCGGCAAAAAACGCAAGTCGGGCACAGCATGAAGGAACCACTGTTGACCGTTCACGATATGGAAGTTTCCTATGGGGCGGTGCAGGTCCTGTTCGGGGTCAGTCTCGAGGTGCGTGCTGGCGAGATCGTGTGCATCATCGGCCCCAACGGCGCCGGAAAATCCACGGTGATCAAGGCGGTGATCGGCCTGGTGCCGGCGCAGAAGGGACAAGTCGAGTTCGATGGTCAGCCCATCACGAATTCCCCGGCGCACGAGATTCCGGCTCTGGGTATTACCTATGTGCCCCAAGGGCGTATTGTCTTTGCCCAGATGACAGTGGCCGATAATCTGGAAATGGGGGCGTTTCTGAAACGTGACTCCCACAAACGCCGCGAGGCGGTGCAGGCGGTGTTCGACCAGTTCCCGCGTCTGTACGAACGGCGTAACCAGCCGGCCGGCAAGCTTTCCGGAGGTGAGCAGCAGATGCTCGCTATCGGCCGCGCACTCATGATGAATCCACGCCTCGTGATCCTCGATGAACCATCGCTTGGTCTCTCCCCGAAATATGTCGACCTGATCTACGAGAAATTGCTGGATCTGAAACGCCAGGGCCGGACCCTGCTCATGGTGGAGCAGAATGCAGCCCGCGCCTTGGAGCTATCGGACCGTGGCTACGCCCTGGAACTGGGGCATAACCGCTTCGCCGACACCGGTGCCAAACTACTTGCGAATGAAGACGTTCGTCGGATGTACCTGGGCGGCGCCTGATTCCACGGCGGTGGAATTTTTTCTCAGGCTGGATCGCCATTTCTTTAATAAGGTTTGTTTCCCGGTCCAGGAACCTTGGCACAGAAACGCGATCCTAAATAACGATAACTATCGTACACGCAACTCGAAAATGCTGATTACCCTGTTTCAAATCTCAATGTTACGAATCCGTGCCTGGAAGTCCCCTCCAAGTATCAGGCAGTTTTTACTGGGTCTTCTGCTGGTATTTCCGGCTAACGCCGACGCCGCGGATCCGGTCGGAAAGCTCACGGGCGGATGGCGGCTCGCCGAGGAGTCCAGCCCCTATTTGCGCATGCATCAAGACAATCCTGTGGAGTGGTATCCCTGGGGTGAGGAGGCCTTGGCCCGGGCCAAGAAGGAAAACAAGCCATTGATGATCTCAATCGGTTATTTCACTTGTCACTGGTGCCATGTGATGGAGCGTGAGTCGTTCCGCAATCCGGAGATTGCCCGTCTGTTGTCCGACGGTTTTATCTCCATCAAAGTGGATCGCGAACAGCGGCCGGATCTCGATGCGGCCTATATGACTTTTGTCGTGGCCACGCAGGGATATGGCGGCTGGCCCATGACTGTTTTGGCCACGCCCGATGGCACGCCGTTTTTCGGAGGCACCTATTTCCCGCCGGAGAACCGGGAGAACGCACCGGGTTTCGCCCCGCTCCTGCGCAAGGCACGCACTCTCTGGGAAAAGGACCGTCAGAACATAATCGAGACGAGCCGACAAGCGGTGGAGCAGATAAAGCAGGCCATGGTCAAGAACAAGCCGTTATCCACGTTAACGAACGAGACAGTCGCGAAGGCTCGCCAGCTGTTCCGTGCGCAATTCGATCAGCACGAGGGGGGATTCAGTTTAGCGCCTAAATTTCCGCAACCGGCGGAATTGTTGTTCTTGTTGCAGGATGATGACGCACAAAGCGCGGAGATGGCGTTGTTCACCCTTGACCGGATGGCGGCGGGCGGCATCCATGACCACGTCGAAGGGGGCTTTCACCGCTACGCCACGGATCCGGGCTGGCGTGTTCCACATTTTGAAAAAATGCTTTATGACCAGGCTTTGATCGCGCGCGCATACCTTGCCGCGTATCGCCGGACGTCGAATAAAAAATACGCCGACGTGGCAGAAAGAATTCTGGATTTCACCATGGCAAACATGCGCGATGCTCGCGGGGGTTTCCATTCGGCACTGGGCGCAGACAGCGCTGTCAATGCCAAAGCCCCGCACAAGATGGAAGAAGGGGCTTATTACGTTTGGGAATGGAAACAATTGCGCGAGGCCATACCCGATCTAGTGTTGCGCAAGTGGGCGATTGCCTACTACGACCTTAAACCGGAAGGCAATGTCGTGGAAAGCGGCGTGGCCGAACTGGCGGGGAAAAACATTCTTTATATCTCCAGGACCGCGGAAGAGTTGGCTAAGCAGTTCGGTGAAAACCTGACTACGGTGCACACTCGAATCAGAGCGTTGAATCGCCTGCTGTTCTCGGCGCGCCGTGTACGACCGGCGCCACCACGCGATGAGAAAGTCGTCACGGCGTGGAACGGATATATGGTGACGGCGCTGGCGGAAGCTGGTCAGCTTCTGAACCAGCCGCGTTACCGGCAGGCGGCGGAGAAAACCGCTCGATTCATCCTGACGGTGCTTTATGATGAAAAACCCAACCTGCTGTACCGCGATTGGCGCGGTGGCAGGCGGGGTGTCACTGGTTTTGCGGAGGATTATGCCGCCATGAGCGAAGGGTTGCTCGCGCTATACAATCTGGATGGAAATAAGCAATGGCTCGCCGCCGCAAAAAATCTAACCGATACCCAGATCAAGTTATTCTGGGACGATGAGGATGGCGGATTTTACGGCGCAGATCGCAACACCGGTTTGTGGCTGCGCGATAAACCTGCCGCTGACAATGTAACGCCTTCCGCCAGCGCCATGTCGGTCGGGAACCTGTTGAAACTCGGCTCCCTGACGCGTGTGAAAAGCTATACTGAAATGGCTGTGCGCACGGCGGCCTGGCAGGGCGGCATGTTGCGTGACACACCGGAGGCAATGCCTTATACGCTGGCAATCTGGCCGATATTGTTGGCACAGACAAATCGGTCAGAGCCTGTCATAACCCGCTAAGTCACTGTATCCCCTATCAAAGCACCCAAGCTCCTGCGCGCCAATCGCTCTATCGAATTGGTGCTATTCCTTACTCAATCAGGGGATTAACCCCGTTATTGGCACAACCTATGCAATTGGTAAGGGCAGGTTGTCTCCGTAGGCTGGTCCATGATTTTCGGGCTGGGAACCGGCTGGGCGTGAATCGCTTGCCGATGTTTTTGTGCAAGAAGTCGAGTACGACGAGAAGCTTTCCTCCCACGCGAGCGGCGGACATCCATTGTTACGACGGTGAAACGTTAACGAGACTTTAGGGAATTCCGGGGCGAATGATGAAGGATATCGATAAGCCGTCCGCCATGCCAGGGGAGATGTAGTGTTCCGCCTCACGCGCAATTATTCCATCGCCAGTCTCGTTGGCATCGCTCTGGTTGCCATCGCGCTCGGTTTTTTCTATCGCACCACCGCAGTGCGATCGCTGATCGAGCATGAAACCCTGTCCAACGTTTCCACCGCTCAGTCGCTCTCCAACAGCTTGTGGCCCACTTACGCGAATTTTATTGCGCATGCTGCCAGCCTAGCTCCTTTGGAACTAATCCATCAACCGGAGCTGGCAGACTTGCAAAAAGATGTGTTGCAGAATATTCGCGGACTGCGGGTGGTCAAGGTGAAGATTTACGACATGGACGGACTGACGGTGTACTCAACGAATTCGGCACAGATCGGAGAGAAAAAGGATAATAACATTGGACTGCAGAAAGCCCGCGCCGGAGAAACCGTAAGCGAAATGGTATTCCGGGATAATTTATCCACGACCGAGCAGGTGATAACAGACCGCAACCTCCTAACATCTTATATTCCCATACGCTCTTCCCCCGGAGGGCCGGTCGAAGGCGTATTCGAGATTTATTCGGACGTTACCCCGCTGATGGTGGAGATTGAACGCACGGAGTACAGAGTATTTGCTGTGGTCTCATTCCTGTTGTTCCTGCTGTATTATTTTCTGCTGATGATTGTGCGCCGCGCGGATCGCATTATCCGCTCGCATGAGAATGCCGAACGCCGGGCGCAGGCGGAGCAAATCCATTACATGGCCTATCACGATCCCTTGACGGGTTTGCCCAACCGTGCGCTGTTCAAAGACCGGTTTCAACATGCCATTGCCGTGGCCGAGCGCACTGGCAAGTCGTTAGGTGTCATGTTCATTGATATAGACCGCTTCAAGGTTATTAACGACAGTCTTGGTCACGAAGGCGGCGACTCGGTTCTGATCGAGGCGGCCAAGCGCATTCGAACCTGTTTGCGGGCCTCGGACACGGCCTGTCGACTGGGAGGCGATGAATTCACGGTAATCCTGGAGCATCTTCCCTCGGTGGAGGATGCCGCGCAGGCAGCCGAGCGTCTGCTTAAGAAATTTACCGAACCGATGAAGATTGGTGGGCGTGAGATTATCGTCACCACGAGCATCGGCATCGCCGTTTATCCTGGCGCTACAAAGGATATTCTGCGACTGCTGAAGTTCGCTGATGTCGCCATGCACAGAGCAAAGGAGTCTGGCCGCAATTGCCATGTTTTCTATACGCAGGAGATGGAGACACACGCCCAGGAGAACCTCGAATTTGAGCTGGGCCTGCGCCACGCCCTGCAGAACGGCGAATTTCGCCTTTATTACCAGCCTCGGGTGAATACGGCCACCGCCAGCGTAACCGGTGCCGAGGCCTTGCTGCGCTGGCAACACCCCGAGCGTGGACTGGTTTTGCCGGATAAATTTATTCCGCTACTGGAAGACACCGGACTGGTGATTCCTGTGGGTGAGTGGGCGTTGCGTGAGGCCTGTCTCCAGGGCCGACGCTGGCATGACGCCGGTCACAATTCGCTGAGTGTATCCGTAAACCTTTCCATGAAACAGTTCCGGGCCGGAACGCTGCTGAGCAGCGTGCGCGAGACGCTCAAGGTTAGCGGACTACCGCCTCAGTTCCTGGAACTGGAAATCACCGAGAGCGTGTTGGTGGAAGACGTCGAGCAGGCACTAAACTTGATGAACGAACTCAAGAAGATTGGTGTGTCGCTGTCGATCGACGATTTTGGGACCGGCTATTCCTCGCTCAACTATTTGCGGCGTTTTCCGATCGATCTCCTCAAGATTGACGGATCTTTCATCCGTGATGTCACTCGCAATCGCGGTGACGCCGCCATCACCACCACGATCGCCGTCATGGCGAAGTCCCTGCATCTCGGTCTGCTGGCGGAGGGCGTGGAAACGCGAGAACAGGCGCGCTTTCTCAAGACCATCGGATGTCACGCCATGCAGGGTTATCTTTTTGGTGAGCCCGTTAGCGCCGACCACCTCGAGTCGCTGCTTGGCGAGGTGGATGTCCTGAAGCTCGCCGGATTTGATCATTCGCCGTGTGTACCTGGTACTGGAACACCTGCGCCGGTCTAAACCGAGTTGTCGGGTTACCTATCCCGTGAGTCAGCGTCGTCAATAGGCATGTAGCGAATCTCCAGAACGGTATATATCTTATTCCCGGCAGGCAAAGTAACCGTCACTTGATCGTCCACGGATTTCTTGAGCAAGGCCCGCGCGAGCGGGGAATCGATGCTGATGTAACCACGCGTTAAATCGGTTTCATCCGAACCGACGATCCGGTAACGGGTAATATCGCCGTCTTCGCCTTTGAGCCGTACCCACGCTCCAAAGAAAATGCATGAGATGTCGGAAGGCGCGCGATCTACTATTACGAGCGAATCGAGTCGTTTTTGCAGATATCGAATGCGCCGGTCGATTTCACGTAGTTGCTTCTTGCCATAAATATATTCCGCGTTTTCCGATCGATCGCCCTGCGCGGCGGCCTCCGACACCGCTAGGGTGACTTGCGGGCGTTTCACGCGCCATAAGTAAGTCAGTTCCTCGCGCAGGCGCACGGCGCCTTCCGGCGTGATGTAAGAGGAACTTTTCGGTGAGGGGAGTCGGTGACGGCCCATGGGATAAAGAGTAACGGAAAAGCGTTCACCGGACAGTATTGTCATATTTCGTATTAACCTGTTATTGCGTGGGTTGTTTGCCAGCAGGCGGGCCATTAAGATGGCCTGAGTTCCCGACTCAAGACCGTTTACGCATGGAACATCATGTCACGCTGGTGCTGGCGCTGGTGGGCCTGCTCGGCTTCGGCGCACAATGGCTGGCCTGGCGCATTCATTTGCCGGCCATCGTCCTGCTGGTATTGTTCGGCCTGCTCGCCGGACCGGTGACCGGCTGGATTCGGCCTAGCCAGGATCTGGGCGTGATGCTCGATCCCATCATCAAGATCGCGGTGGCCGTCATTCTCTTCGAAGGCGGCTTGCGATTACGCTTTCACGAGTTGAAAACGGCGGCGACGGGGGTTGTGCGCCTGGTGACGCTGGGCGTGCTGCTGAGTTTCCCGCTGGGGAGCCTGGCAGCGCATTACATCGGCGGATTGTCCTGGCCGGTGGCGCTGGTGTTCGGCGCCATTGTGATTGTGACCGGACCGACCGTGATTATTCCGCTATTGCGCCAAGCACGCTTGCGGCGTCGTCCGGCTTCGTACCTCAAGTGGGAGGGTATCGTCAACGATCCCACCGGCGCGCTGCTCGCGGTGGTGATCTTCGAATATTTTGTATACAGCGGCACCGGTGCAGCACTGCCCATCATGATCGGACGCTTGAGCACGGCCCTGGCGCTGGCCGGATTGCTCGGTGTGGGATGCGGCTTTTTATTGGGTGTGTTATTTCGCCGTGGGCTCGTGCCCGAATATCTCAAGGGTCCTGGGGCACTGGCCGCGGCCATCGGCGTGTACGTGGCAGCCAACCAGGTCCTGAGCGAGTCTGGGCTGCTCGCGGCCACGCTGCTCGGGATCACGCTCGGTAACATGAATTTGCCCAGCATCGATGAGATGCGGCGATTCAAGGAGTACATTGCGCTGGTCCTGGTCTCCGGCGTTTTTATCTTGCTCACGGCGGAACTCGACCCATCGATACTGCTTAACCTAGATTGGCGCAGCTTCGCCTTGCTTGGAGCGGTGATATTCGTGTTACGGCCGGTGTGCATTTTCTTCTCCACCATTGGTGCCGGCATGTCGTGGCAGGAGCGGGCATTGCTGGCCTGGATCGCACCGCGCGGCATTGTGGCGGCGGCGGTGGCCGCCGTTTTCGGACCGGCGCTGCTGGCGCAGGGCTATCCGGGCGCAGAACTGCTCCTGCCACTGGTGTTCACATTGATCCTGGTCACGGTCGTCGCGCACGGATTCAGTATGGGCTGGCTCAGCCGCACGCTCGATCTCAGCGCCCAAAGCACGAATGGCGTGCTGATCATTGGCGCATCGCCTTGGACGATCAGTTTCGCCCAGGCGCTCAATGAAAAGGAGATACCGGTCATGATTGTCGACAGCGTATGGCATCGCTTGCGCGCGGCACGTCTTGCAGGAATCAAGGTATATTATGGACAGATACTCTCGGAGGCCTCGGAAGAGAAATTGGAGTTCAATGATTATGGCTATCTGTTGGCGGCCACGGACAACGACGCTTACAACGCCTTGGTATGCAAACATTTCGCCGCCGAGATGGGCCGCAACCATGTGTTCCAGTTGCCAGACACGTCGGTGGAGGAACCTGATCCCCAGCGCCTGTCACGTACCATGCGCGGCCTGATCATGCCTGCGGAGCGCGCCTGGTATGAGGAGCTGATGTCCAACTGGTATCACGGCTGGACCTTCCAGAAGACCCTGCTGACGGATGAATTCACTGATGAGCGTTTCCAGGAAACCATTCCAACGGGCAGCCTGACGGTGGCCGTGATAAAGGCAGACAAATCCATCCAGCTCTATTCACCGGAACTCTCCATCAAGCCCAAACCGGGTGACACGGTAGTCTGGTTCGGACCGAAACCGGAAAAGGCCAAGCCATCCGACAAGCCCATCAAGCAGGCTTGATTTCCCGATTCGCAACGGAGAAGAGAGGAATACCGTGGAACAGAAAAAGCCGGACAAAATCGTGGACACATCGGGCCAATGCTGCCCAGTCCCCATGCTCGAATGCAATCGTGCTATCAAGAACATGAATACGGGACAGGTGCTGGAACTAATTTCTACCGACATCGGATCGCGCATGGATATCCCGGCTTGGTGTAACCGTACCGGACATGAACTTCTCCATGTTGAAGACGACGGAAAGACATTCCGTTATTTGGTGCAAAAGCGCGATTAACCTGTCGTGTTAATCTGAATTGCGTTCCAGGCTGGCGATAATCGGGCAGGGAGGGTGGTTACCGGCGCGGCAGGTACGAATGAGCTTTCCAAGTGTGTTATGCATAGATTTTAAGTCGTGCAGGCGCATTTCGATATCCCCGAGCCGTTTTTCCGCGATGGCGCGGGTTTCGGGGCAGGAACCATCCCCCAGCATCAGTAATTCAGATATTTCACGCAGCGTAAACCCCAATTCCTGGGCGCGCCGGATGAAGCGCAGGCACATAAGCGATTCGGAGGAATAGCGGCGTGCACCGCCCGGGGGCTTGCGCGGCGTGGGCAGCAGACCACGACGCTGATAGTAGCGAACGGTTTCGATATTCACGCCGGCTTCGCGCGCCAACCGGCCGATCGTCATGCTTGTCTGTGGCACGAATGACGACCTAGAGCGGTTGTCCCGCTCCTGCCGCGCGCAGGGTTTTCTCATCCGGCCCGCGCCCGGCACAGCAATCCGCGAGCTGTCCATTGATCACCACGGCCGGGATTGAACGAATGCCGAGTTTTTTCGCTCGTGCGGCCACATCGGGTTTCTTGGTATCCAGCACCGTGACTTCGCAGGATGAGCAGGCGATTTGATTTACCAGCGATATGGTCTCTGCACACACCGGGCAGCCGGCGCTGAAGACTTCTATCTGACGTTTTACGCTCATGATGTACCTCCTTTGAGTCTTTCAACCGTGCCTGGTTCCCCGTCGGTGACACAAGCAGGACAGGGGGCCGATGAATTTCGTCGGGGCCAGGCATTCCACAACGAAGTACCGACAAGTAGGAAGATTCCTGTGTATGCCGCCGCATCGGAGTTGAACTGGTATTTTCCGATGAGTATCAAGGTTGCCGCCAGCACGCCCAGGATCAAGGGGTTGTATCCACCTCGCGCTTTGGCTTTCCAGGCGAGCGAGACAAGCACGATAAAGAGAAAGGCAGTAGTCAGTGGCATCAGAAAAGGGGTGTAGTTGATAAAACCGATGCCCATGGCGCTCAAGATTGCTGTATAGGCCGGCCAACATACCGGGCAGACCAGTTTTGGCATCAGCACGGTCCCGACCGCTGGAAGAAGGGACACTGCATTCTTGCCTATTCCCGTTTTGGTTTGCTTGCCGAGCGCTGAAACGATCAGGGACACGGGCGGGATTCCTTGTTTCATGCCTTGGTCATTGGTGTAAATCCGGCAACAAGCCGCATCGGCGGCAGACACATCGGCAACATCTTGCCTGTTTACCAGAATCGTGGGTGAACCGCATGCCCTGACATAGTTCGGTGCATTAATATCGGCGCGATCCCATTCCCGCCATCGCAGGGCGTGCCCAGCCCGGTTAAGCGCGCGCAACAGGTTTTCGCGGGTCTGCGTTACGTTGGGGCAATCCCTGTCATAGATAAGTTCAACGGTGGTCATCGCACATTCCAGTAAAACGGAGAATACATAGGATATGCTCCGTACCCCGGTACAGTGTCAAGTCGAGTAGATTATTACTGGATTTTTTGCCACCACCCTGAGTTTCCATAATAAATATGCCGCCGGGATCACAACCAGCGTCAGAATGGCCACACTCAGCATGCCGCCCACCATTGGCGCCGCGATGCGCTGCATGGCCTCCGATCCGGTACCTTCGCTCCATAAAATCGGCAGCAGGGCGGCGATGATGGCGACCTTGGTCATGGTGACGGGCCGCACTCGCAGGAGGGCGCCCTCAACCACCGCCTCGTGCACATCATCCCTTGTCAACTTCTGGCCCTTGGTGTGGCGTTCCGTTTCGCGTCGCCGGAGCGCCTGATCGAGATACGCCAGCATCACCACGCCGATTTCGACCGCGACACCTCCCAGCGCGATGAAGCCCACGGCAACGGCAACAGACAGGTTGTATCCCAGAAGATATAGCAGCCAGAAGCCACCCACCAGGGCCAGCGGCAGTGTGGCAATCACGATGAGCACTTCCATGCCGTTGCGAAAATTGAGGTAGAGCAGCAGCAGGATAATGACTAGCGTAAAAGGGATGACGACCTTCAGGCGTTCGAGAGCGCGCTGCATGTATTCGAACTGGCCGGCCCAGTGGAGCGAATAGCCCGGCGGCAATTTCACTGTTTTCTCCACTGATCTTTTGGCGTCGGCCACATAAGAGCCGATGTCACGATCACGCATATCGATATAGGTCCAACCTGACAATCGCGCATTTTCGCTGCGTATCATGTCGGGGCCATCCACCACGCGGACGTCGGCCACTTCAGATAGCGCGATCTGGATGCCGCTCATGGTGACCAGCGGCAAGGCGCGCAGGCGGGCGAGCGAACCCCGGATGTCCTGGGGATAGCGGATATTGACCGGATAACGCTCACGCCCCTCGATGGTATCGGTGACATTCATGCCGCCGACGGCTGTAGCCACGGTTTCCTGGATGTCTGCGATGTTCATGCCGAAGCGTGAGGCACGATTTCGGTCGATACGAACGTCCACGTAGCGCGCACCGGTGACACGCTCAGAGTAAACCGAAACCGTCCCCGGGACGGAACGTACCGCGGATTCGATTTCCTGGCCGATGATCTCGATGGTGGCGAGCGACGGCCCCGAGACTTTCACGCCAACGGGAGTTCGGATGCCGGTGGTCAGCATGTCGATGCGCGTCTTGATTGGCATCACGTAGGCATTGGAAAGCCCCGAAAACTTCGTGGCTTGATTCATCTCCTGGATGAGTTTCTTGGTGGTCATCCCTGGCCGCCATTCGGACTTCGGTTTCAGCTGTATCGTGGTTTCGAACATGGACAGCGGTGCCGGGTCGGTCGCTGTTTCCGCCCGCCCGCTTTTGCCGAATACGCTTTCCACTTCGGGGAAGGTCTTGAGTATCCTGTCCGTCTGCTGCAGGAGCTGTTGCGCCTTGCCAGAACCGAGGCTGGGTAGGGTGGTGGGCATGTACAGGATATCGCCTTCATCCATGTCCGGCATGAATTCAGACCCGAGCTGGACAACGGGATAAGCGCCCAAAACGACGAGAACCACGGCGCCCCACAATATCGTTCGAGGACGGGCTAAAGTCCACTTCAGCATCGGCCGGTAGCCGCGTATCAGCCAACGGTTCAGTGGATTTTCCTGCTCGCTGCGTATGTGACCACGGATGAAGTAACCCATGAGCACGGGCACGAGTGTGATCGACAGCACCGCGGCGGCAGCCATGGCATAAGTCTTGGTGAAGGCCAGTGGCGAGAACAGCCGGCCCTCCTGGGCTTCGAGGGCGAACACCGGAATGAAACTCAGCGCGATGATGAGCAGCGAATAGAACAGCGGCGGGCCAAGTTCCTCGGTCGCGGTGCGGACGATGGCCCAGCGATTTTCGTCGGTGACCTTTTGCTTTTCGAAGTGCTTGTGCACGTTCTCGATCATGACGATGGAGGCGTCCACCATCGCGCCAATGGCGATGGCGATGCCGCCGAGCGACATGATATTGGCGTTAATACCTTGTTGTTTCATGATGATGAAACTGATGAGGATGCCGATGGGCAGCGTGACTATGACGACCAGCGAGGAGCGCAGATGGAACAGGAATACGAGACAAACTACCGCCACTACGATAAATTCCTCTAAGAGCGTCCCAGTGAGATTGTTAACGGCTCTTTTTATTACTGCCGAACGGTCATAGGTGGTTACAATCTCAACGCCCTCCGGCAGGCTTTTTCTGAGAATCTCCAGCCTGGCCTTGGTCGCGTTGATGGTGGCAAGCGCATTCTCCCCGTGACGCATGACAATGATACCACCCGTAACCTCGCCTTCGCCGTTCAGTTCGGCAATCCCGCGGCGCATCTCGGGCCCAATCCGAATGTCCGCCACGTGATCCAGACGGATGGGCGCGCCGGAGGACGTGACCCCGAGGGGCAAGGCGCGCAGATCCCTCTCGTTCTTGATATATCCGCGAACGCGGATCATGTACTCCGCCTCCGCCATTTCGATGACCGAGCCACCGGTTTCCTGGTTGCCTTCTTTAATGGCCTTGCGCAGCGACTCGAGCGTCAGGCGGTACGCGCGAAGTTTTACCGGGTCCACGACCACCTGGTATTGCTTCACCATGCCGCCCACGGTCGCGACCTCGGCCACCCCCGGGACCGTGCGCAATTCGTACTTGAGGAACCAGTCCTGCAATGTCCGAAGTTGCGCCAGGTCATGTTTGCCGGTGTGGTCAATCAGCGCGTATGCGTATACCCAGCCGACCCCCGTGGCGTCCGGCCCGAGCGCGGGTCGTGCCCCACGCGGCAAGCGCGGCAGGACCTGGCTCAGATACTCGAGCACGCGCGAGCGTGCCCAGTACAAATCCGTGCCATCCTTGAACAGAACATAGACAAAGGACTCGCCGAACTGGGAAAAACCGCGCACCGTCGTTGCTCCCGGTACCGAGAGCATGGCGGTGGTCAACGGGTAGGTCACCTGGTCTTCCACAACCTGCGGCGCTTGGCCTGGGTAACTCGTCTGGATAATGACTTGCACGTCCGAGAGATCGGGAATCGCATCGAGTGGCGTGCGGGCAACAGCATATATACCCCAGGCCACCAGGATGGCGGTGAGCAACAACACCAGGAAGCGGTTGCGGATCGACCACCGGATGAGGCGAGCGATCACGGTTTGTGACCTTCATGGCCGGTTTGCAGTTCGGCAGGAGCGGACTCCATGCGTTTGAAGCTCGAGCGCACGCTTGCTTCGGAATCGATCAAGAACTGGCCCGAGGTCACGACCTTATCGCCTTCCTTGATGCCTTGCCGGATTTCAATCCAGTCACCGGATTCCTCACCCGGCACCACCTCGATAGACTGAAACCGGCCGCCACCCAGCGCCAACACCAGGGCGTTACGGTGTCCGGTACGGATCAGCGCCTCGCGCGGCACCATGATTTTCTTGTCATGAGGCCGCATGTCCCGGATGAGCACTTCGGCGTACATGTTGGGCTTGAGCACGGTATCCGGATTGGTGATGCGCACGCTCGCCTTGAGCGACCGCGTGCCGATATCCACGTCGGGTTTCACGCTTTCCACCACCCCGTTCCATTGGCGGCCGGGTAAATCCGGAATGCGGATTTCAACAGGCAGTCCCGCCCGCACCCAATTCATTTCACGGTCGAAGGTGTCCAGCAACACCCGGAGTCCGCCCCTTTCGCGGAACAAGTAGCCTTGTGCCTCGAGCGTGTGCACGGCACCCCCCTTGGTCACCGTGTGTATCCGCACGCCGAAGCTCTGGATGAACTCCGGCCGGACCGTGATCACCGGGGGACCATCGTCTCCCGCTTCATCCGCGTACACCGGCACCAATTGCATGTCCATGAAGGGTGACTTCCCGGGTTTATCGCTGCGATAGCCGGGCACCATTGGATCGGTCCAATAGAGAACCTTGCGCTTCATTTTCGCATCGTCTCCTGCGTTGGCGGAGTTCTTTTCCCAGTCAAGAAAGTGCCAGCTAACGGCGGCGCTGACCACCATTCCGGCCGCAATGATCATGGTGAATAGTGTGTTCCGCTTCATGGCTGAGATTCTCCGGTGAGATATAAAAGTTCGGCTTGCGCCTTGGTCTGATCGACCCGCAGGCGCGTGTATTCGAGCTCGGTGTCAAACGTCTTCATAAGTGCGTCGCGGTATTCGACCTGATCGCGGGCGAATCCGGCCACGGTGACCTGTGATTCGCGACGGATGGCGGGCAGGAGTTCCCGCGCAAAGATTTTCTCGCGCTCCGCCAGCGCTTCAAATTCGGCGCGCATGGAATGGTACATGGCTTCCAGCTCGCGTCGCTTTTCTTCAATCTCGTATCGGGCGCCAGCTTCCATGGATTGTTTTTCGGCCAGTCGCCGGTCCTGGCGTTTTTCCCGAAAGATCGGCATATCCAGCGTGACCATGGCACTCAACATGTCCGGACGTTCCGTTCCATCCGGCATCGGCCGGCGATAGCCATAGGTAAGATCCAGCATCCAACCGGGTTTGTATTCCTGACGTGCCATGTCAACCTCGATACGCGCCTGTTCCAGACCGTATTGCGCCGCTAGCCATTCCGGATGCCGGGTATGATCGAAAGAACTGGAAACGGGCGGAAGTGAGGGGAAATCGGACGGCAATGCTTGATAGGCCGCCTCACCTACCCAACGTGCCAGTTGCGCCTGCAGGCGCGCGATTTGCGCCCGCAGCATTGGCTCGCGTTCGTTCAGGCGCGCCAGTGCTTGCTGCGCCTGCAACACGGATTGCTGCATGGCCTGTGCGGCACGGTAGCGCGCCTCCGCTGCTTCCAGCTGTTTCCGGGCCAGACGATGCAGCTCTTGCAGCGTGTTTAGGGATTGCTGTTGGTAATAAAGCTCAACCCAGGTCTGGCGCACCTGTCGCAACAGATTGCGGTATTCGATCTCGACGCGCGCCTGTTCGCGGGTGAGCTCCTTCTCGGCGCGCTGTCCCTTCAGCTTGAGCACATCGCCCGGAGGAAACGCTTGGCGGATGCCAACCATCGTCATGGTCATGTCCTCGCGATCGAGCCGGTAGGAGTCTGTCGGAACATTCAAGAATCCCAGCGTAAGCTGAGGGTCGGGCAGTCGGCTTTCGTAGACCACGCGCTCGGCCGCGGCTTTGGCGCCAGTGCGGTGGTGCTTCAGCCACGGGGCATTTTCCAGCGCGAGACGCTCGGCTTCAGATAGCGTTAACCCGGGGCTGGCCAGAACCGGGGTTATCCCAGCCAGCAGGGCGATCAGAATTCCCGCGAGGCGGGATGAAACGATACGAATGGACATATATCTCTCCTAACAGACATAGACAGAACCACATAGCGCACAAACGCGCAGGAGAGATTTATATCAACAGAGTGAGATGCCGGATATGAAGCGGAGGTGCAGGAATATCGGGTGTGAGAAAATCATGCCGTTGATAACGGGCAGCTTCGGACCGGATGATCGTCACGGGCAACGTCGTCAGCAAGACCGGTGCTACGGCAAAACTGCCGAAAGCGACGGTTAGCGGCGTACCCGTCTGGGGAATCTGGCAATTAATCGCCGCCACCGGGCAGCACTCCGGGGCCACGGTAAGTTCTGCCCTGTTGTGTTTAGAGTGTACGGGGCACTGTTGAGAATCGGGATTGTGATCAACTGTTTGTGCTGCGACGCACGGGGTGGCGGCCGCGACTAACCAAAGCGATCCCGCAAGGGCGAGTATTCCCTGCCCAAGAATTTTCAACTTCTTGCGAAACCAGCGCAGCATGATTGACAGTCTAGCCCGTATACAAGAGGCGGTTTGCCTCATCCATTGACCCTTCCAAGTCGGTAAAGTTTATTCCCGTGAACAATATTTAGTTCTTGACCCCGGTCAATAATAGCCTATCTCCTCGGAGCAGGTCGTCCGGAATGGCCGGATCAGAAAGGGAGCGGGAGACCGGGGTGGGCAGTCAGGACAAGCTCCCGGAAGCTTACTTGAATACGGTCCAATGCCTGCTGATTGTCCGCTTCGAAGCGGAATACCAGCACTGGGGTGGTGTTGGAGGCGCGCACCAGGCCGAAGCCGTCGGAGAAATCCGCGCGCAGGCCGTCAATGGTCGTGAGCTTCGCGTCCGGGAAATGTGCGCGCTCCACCAGTTCCTGGATCAGGGCAAAATGCTCGCCCTCGGAGAGCTTGAGATTTAATTCCGGCGTATTCAAAGTATTTGGCAGCGAGGCGAAGATCTCCTGTGTCGGGCGGGGGTCGCGCGATAGGAGCTCCAGCAGGCGCGCGCCGGTGTACAGGCCGTCGTCGAAACCGTACCAGCGTTCTTTAAAGAAGATATGCCCGCTCATTTCGCCCGCGAGCAATGCCCCGGTTTCCCGAAGTTTGGCCTTGATAAACGAGTGCCCCGTTTTCCACATGGTGGGCTTGCCGCCAGCCTTGCGTATTTCGGTATCCAATGTGCGCGAGCATTTCACGTCGTAGATGATTTCGCCGCCGGGATGACGCGAAAGCACGTCACGCGCGTACAGGATCATCTGGCGATCGGCCCAGATTACGTGGCCGTCCGGCGCGATGACGCCGAGGCGATCGCCATCGCCGTCGAAGGCCAAGCCGACGTCGTAACCGCCCTTTTTGATTTCAGCGATCAAATCTTCGAGATTTTCCGGCTTGCTCGGGTCGGGATGATGATTGGGAAAGGTGCCATCAATCTGACAGAAGAGCTCGGTTACTTGGCAGCCGAGGCGCTTGAGCAACTGCGGTGCCAGCTCGCCAGCGACGCCATTGCCGCAATCCACGGCCACGCGCATCGCGCGTGCGAGCTTCACATCATTCGCCACGCGGTCAAGATAGGCCGTGCGCACGTCAGCTTGAGAAACGGATCCCTCACCGGTCACGAGATCCTTTTTTTGTATTCGGGCACGTAATTGCTGAATCGCCTCGCCCGAAAGCGTGACGCCGCCAATGACCATCTTAAGGCCGTTATAATCGGGCGGATTGTGGCTACCGGTGACGGCCACCCCGGAGCCCGCGCCAAGATGCTGAATGGCAAAATAGACCACCGGAGTGGGCACCATGCCGATATCCACTACATCGCAACCGCTGCGGGCGATTCCCCGGGAAAGTGCCGCCACCAGCTCCGGCCCGGAGAGACGCCCATCGCGACCGATCACGAAGCGTTTCTGGTCTTGCGCCCGTGCCTCGCTGCCGAGGGCCTGGCCGATGACTTCCACGATTGGCGGCGTCAGGGTTTTGCCGACAATTCCGCGGATGTCATAGGCCTTGAAGATTTCCGGAGGAAGCGCGTGATTCACCGCCGCGGTGACGGTATGGGATTTCGGCATGGCGTGTAATTAAAAAGATTGGATGCGTTAACCAGGAGTTTACCGTATCCCGGCGATTCAGGCGAGGCACGTGCGGGCTTCGTTTTGAGGAGAAGCGCGCCCTGCCTTCAGCTGGCCATGATCTGTTTTTTCACAGGCGCACCGGTGACGGGGTCGTATATTTTCGTGTTGTTACGTCCGGATTCCTTGGCTTGCAACAGCGCCTGGTCGGCGCGCCACAGGACGTCGTCCGGTTTGGTGTCCTTGTCGTGCATGGAGCTTAAACCGCCGGTCCAGCGTAACTGATGGATGACTCCTTTGGTCAACGGAATTTCTCGTGGCAACTGCCGGCGCAGGCGTTCGACCAACCCCGTGGCTTTATTCAGCGGGGCGTAGGAATAAATAATGCAGAATTCATCTCCGCCGAGACGGACGAGCACGTCCGTCTGGCGTACCACCTTGCGCAGCGCATTCGCGAAACCGACGATCAGCGCATCCCCCGCGTCGTGTCCATGATTATCATTCACCGCTTTGAAATGATCCATGTCGATGATCAGCACGGAAGAAGGTCCGTTGGATTTGGCGGCCTCGAACAACTCCTTAAGTCGCTTCTCGAAATGCCGACGGTTGCCAAGTTGCGAAAGATGGTCCATCAACCCCATGTCCTTAAGTTGTTCCTTTTCCTTGACCAGTTTCTGTCCGCGGTCACGGAGATACTCAAAAATATCGGTAAATTCCTTCAGGGCCATCGGGTAGCTGACGCGCACGCTGCCTTCGCGCAAATCCTGGAACATGCGAATCAGGGATTGGATATCATGCCGCACGGACTTGACGGTTCGGCGATAGAGCCGGTATAGCATCATCAGGACAATGGCGAAGATGATTATCGCTGACCAGAAATAAATGTTCCGGTATCCAGACAGAAGGCGGGGAGGCGCCTCGGCGTCTTGGTAAAACAACATCCAGCCACTTCCGCCGATTTCACTTATCATGGAAACGCTTCCAGCGTTCGAAGCCGTCCCGACAGTCAGTACGGCTTGAGTGGTTCCACGCGATGCTGGCTGCTGGAGTTCCAGGTAGGCATTCTGCGGCAATGATTGTTTCAGGATGGCTTGTACCGGGGCGCGGGAGAAGCCCACCAGCAGATATCCGGTCATATTCTGTCTCTCGTCCCTGACAGAGACGGCCAGCTTGTAATGTTCGGAGGTTGTACCGATCTCGTGAAATTCCGGTTTCGCCGATTGGCTACTGGCTGTCATGCGCCTGACATAATCGAGAGATGCCGGGTCCAGTGTTGCGGCCGAAGACACCGGGCCGCTATCCGTCCATGGAAGTAGATCAACTGAGACCGCTTCGGGTATTTGTGATCTGATCTCGGCTGCCTTGCGTGAGAGTTCTGCCGTCGTACCATGTTGTAACACGGTCAACACACCGGATTGTTTTGCAAAGGCTCCCAGCGACTGGCGCTGTTGGGACAGAAGCTCGGCAATCCGGCTGGACGTATCCAGTGCCACCCTCGAGGCCCTGTCCTGATAGGACAATTGTTGCATGTCGCGCACAGCAAGATAGCTGACGTATCCGATCGCCAGAAAGCAAAGAATCAGAATCAGGATGACCTGAAGATATATGCGAGTCAGCGACTGGGCCATGTTGACTTTCGTTCCTTTTGTAGGCAGTGACAAACCTTTCCCGGTAAGGAACTCTCCTATTTATAAGATAGGAGATGCCAGCTTATACCGCCAGTGAATGGGCCCTGGAGCCGACCTGCGGCGGGAAACTGTAGATTCGCGAAGCGAAAGGGAGGTTACTTTCGTCCAGAGTGGCCAAAACCGCCCTCTCCGCGACGACTTTGCGCAAACTCCTTGACGATGCTGAATTGGGCCTGCAACACTGGCACAAATACCATCTGGGCGATGCGATCGCCCGGTTCGATAGTAAAAGATTTTTTGCCGCGATTCCATACAGATATGAAGATCTGGCCCTGGTAATCCGAATCGATCAGGCCCACGAGATTTCCGAGCACGATGCCGTGTTTGTGTCCCAGACCTGAACGCGGTAGCAACACTGCTGCCATGTCGGATTCGCCGATATGAATGGCAATACCCGAGGGAACAAGATGCGTCTCTCCGGGGGCGATATGCAGATGTTCGTCCAGACAGGCATACAGGTCCATACCCGCGGATCCGTGAGTGGCATAACGAGGCAGCGGGAATTCAGCGCCGATGCGCTTGTCGAGAATTTTGATCTCTACGTTCGGCATGATATCTCTCGGCGATATATTGAATCAGTGAACGCGCTAATCTTGTCTTGGGTTGAGCCGTCAGGGTGGTAACACCGTGACGGCCAATAAGCAGAAGGCTGTTGTCATCCGACTCGAAACCCAAATCAGCTCCCACGCGGTTGGCGGCAATAAGATCGATTTTTTTCTCTTCAAGCTTCCGGCGGGCGTTCTGCTCGAGTTGTTCCGTCTCGGCGGCGAATCCTACTAGGTAAGGAGCCGGTTTGAGCTCGGCGACGCTCGCAAGGATGTCAGGATTTCGCACCAGTTCGAGCGAAATTCTCTCAGCAGATTTTTTGGCCTTCTCGGATGCACGGGTCACCGGGCGGTAATCAGCCACGGCGGCAACAGCGATAAAAATCTCTGCAGAGGAGACATGCGCAAGCACGGCATCATACATCTCCTGCGCGCTCTCCACCCGCAGGGTGCGCACGCGTTCGGGATCCGGCAAAGATGTTGGCCCGGATACCAGCGTTACGCTCGCGCCGGCTTCCATGGCCGCTGCGGCCAGCGCATAACCCATCTTGCCCGTGCTGCGATTGGTAAGTCCGCGAACCGGATCGATCGCTTCCCACGTTGGCCCGGCCGTGAGGACGACATGGAGCCCATCGAGCACGCCCGTGGAAAACAATTCCGAAGTCCGGCCCGCGAGATCAGCCGGCTCCAGCATGCGCCCCGGACCAACTTCGCCGCATGCCTGAGATCCTTCTCCCGGGCCGAATATCCTGACGCCGTTTTTTTGCAAAGTGGCGAGATTCGCTTTGGTCGCCGCGTTGTTCCACATCTGCCGGTTCATGGCCGGTGCCACCGCCACCGGTGCCTCGGTCGCCAGGCAGACGGCCGTCAGCAGGTCGTCGGCGCGTCCTTGGGCCAGTCGTGCCAGGAAATTCGCGCTGGCCGGCGCGACTAGAACGGCATCGCCCCAACGAGCCAGTTCGATGTGCCCCATGCCAGCCTCGGCATCGGTGTCGAGCAGTTGTTGGTAAACCGGGTGTCCGCTGACGGCTTGGAGTGTGAGCGGGGTAATAAAACTTCCGGCGCCCCGTGTCATGATCACACGCACTTCAGCACCCATTTCGCGCAGACGCCGTACGGTGTCGGCGCTCTTGTACGCGGCGATGCCGCCGCTGACGCCGAGCAGAATGCGCTTATTGGTGAGCGTACCCATGCGATAAAGTGTACTTGCCCCGCGAGGGGGGTACAAACTAGCCCGATTTGGACCGTTACGGACTTTTGTTCCCGGGTACAGATGTGGTATAAAAGCCGTCCTTTGTTAGCCCCGTGTGGGGTTCGCTCCGGTGGATGTCCAGATTTGCTCCCGGCAAATTGATGAGACCCCGGGGGATTATCTACATTAGTTTAGGAGATTTCGATGTCGAGAGTATGTCAGGTGACGGGTAAACGCGTCCGCGTGGGCAATAACGTTTCCCATGCGAACAACAAAACTCGCCGGCGTTTTCTGCCGAATCTGCAAAACCGCCGCCTGTGGGTGGAGAGCGAGAAACGTTGGGTCTCGCTGCGCCTGTCGAGCCGGGGCCTGCGCACCATCGACAAGAAAGGCATCGATGCTGTGCTCGCCGAGATGCGTGCCCGTGGCGTTAAGGTATAGAGTAAGGGAATTGCAACATGGCCAAAGCAATACGTGAAAAGATCAAGCTGGTATCGAGTGCCGGTACCGGCCATTACTACACCACGACCAAGAACAAGCGCACCACCCCGGACAAGCTTGAGTTCAGGAAATACGACCCGGTGGTGCGCAAGCATGTTGCTTACAAGGAGTCCAAGATTAAATAGACAGGTTCAGAAAATCCAAAGCCCGGCCCGCCGGGCTTTATAGTTTATACGGTCCCCACGGGAATCCAGACTGAATTGATTCGGCGGGATCGGGCCGAAAGGCTATGTACAAGTTATACTTTTTCTGAGATAAATATCCTTCGCATGGATGGATGCAGGATGGAAGGCCCGTTGTGTATGCATTGAATCAGCTAGTGTTGAGGACCGACGCCTCCGGGATGCCGCTTGAGTGGATTGATTTCAAAGAGGCTGTGCGCGTCTATCACCTCGGGCAGGTGGCCTACACCTGTGGGGTGCCGCTGTACGAAATTCACGGAGGATACAATGCTATCACCGGCAAGCGCTCCATCCTTGAAATCAGCTCTATTGTCGCCACCCATGGTGACAGTCATGCGGTCCTGAAGGCGCGGGCACATTACGTTCCGCCGCTGAATAATCAAACACTGTTTGCCCGTGATGCACACTTGTGCATGTACTGCGGCGAACAATTTTCCTCCCGTGGCTTGTCGCGCGATCACATCATCCCATTGAGCGCGGGGGGCACAGATTCCTGGAACAACGTCGTCACCGCCTGCAAGCGCTGCAACAACCACAAGGCCGGCCGCTCGCCGGAGCTGGCAGGACTCGAGCTAATAGCCGTGCCGTTCATTCCGACGCACGCCGAGTACATCTTTCTTCAGGGAAAGCGCATCCTCGCGGATCAGATGGAATTCCTGCTGGCCCATTTCCCGCGCCACAGCCCGCTGCACAAGCGATTTTCTCGGGCGGCCTGAATAACAATCTCTGTCGGCCGCATAAAAAAACCCGCCATTGGCGGGTTTTTTTGCTTTTCGTGCTGGTCAATCAGGCAGGCATCGGTGCCAAAGTGTAAGTGCGCAATTTTTGTGAAAAATTTTGTAGCGCCTCAATACCCGTGGCTTCCGCCTCGCGGCACCAATCCTGCAAGGCATGCAGCAAGTGATCTTGTGTGGTGGCCGATCGTTGCCAGATGGATTGCAGCTTTTGCTTCATGGTGTACACCGTGTCGAGCGTGACATTGTGTGCCAGGGCATCGTTCAGCCAGCGCCGGGAAGCCTCGTCCAGCAGCGCCGCTTCGCGTACCATCAGCCGCCGCGCGCGTTTGAGTAGGGCCCAGGATTCGCGATCATTCGGGTCGGCCTTTTTCAGTTCCTCGCGGTGCACATGGGCCATGACTTCGCGCGCAAACTGGGCCATGACCTGGAAGCGCCCGGTGATCACGGCCTTCACGGTGTCAATGTCCATGTTCTGCTTGGCCGTGTCGCAATTGAGTTCGGGCGGGATTTTCTTCACGCGCGCCATGCCGATTATTTCCAGGGTCCGGATATACATCCAGCCGATGTCGAACTCCCACCACTTGGACGACAGCTTGGCGGAACTGCCAAAGGTGTGATGATTATTGTGCAGTTCTTCACCGCCGATCAGAATGCCCCAAGGCACGATATTGGTGCTGGCGTCGGCAACTTCGAAATTGCGATAACCCCAGTAATGGCCGATGCCATTGATGATGCCGGCCGCGAAAATCGGTATCCACATCATTTGCACCGCCCAGATCGTGACGCCAAGCGGTCCGAACAGGACGACGTTGATGGCGAACATGAGAACGATGCCTGTTTTGCTGCGGCCGGTGTACAGCTGACGCTCGATCCAGTCATCCGGCGTGCCATGACCGTACTTCTCCAGCGTTTCGAGGTTTTTGGCTTCGCGGCGATAAAGTTCGGTGCCCTGCCAAAGTACGGTGCTGATGCCGAATTGCTGCGGGCTGTGGGGATCATCTGGCGTTTCCACTTTGGCGTGATGCTTGCGGTGGATGGCCGCCCATTCCTTCGTGATCATGCCGGTGGTGAGCCACAGCCAGAAGCGGAAAAAGTGACTGACGATCGGGTGCAGATCGAGCGCTCGATGAGCCTGATAACGGTGCAGAAAGATGGTGACGGCGGCGATGGTAATATGGGTCAGGACAAGCGCAACAACGATATATCCCCACCAGGGGAGACTGATCAAACCTTCCAGCATTCGCTAAAACCTCGGTCCATTGAGTGATATGTTACACAAGTATAACCGATAACCTTGGTTTCTCGCTCGTAGAATTTGAAAAATAAAAAAACGTCGTATATATAAGAGGAAAAACATGCCCGTACCAAGAACACCGGCGTTGACCACGGATATTATCATCGAGCTTAAAGACCGTACGGATGTTCCGATTGTGCTGATCCGGCGCAAAAACCCACCACATGGTTGGGCTTTGCCTGGTGGTTTCGTGGATATAGGAGAATCCTTGGAGCAGGCCGCCGTGCGCGAAGCCGGCGAAGAAACGACATTGCGGGTCAGGCTCAAACTGCTGTTGGGATGTTATTCCGACCCAACACGTGATCCGCGCCATCACACGGCATCAGTGGTATATGTGGCCGAAGCGGAGGGTGAACCGCGGGCGCAGGATGACGCGGCCGGCGTGGCAATTTTCAGTCCGGAGGCTTTGCCTTCCCCGCTCGTTTTCGACCACGCGCGGATCCTGAGTGATTACCTGGTTTGGCGCCAGCAGGGGACGCGACCCCTGCCGGAAAATCCTTGATGTAGACATCGCGCTGGGGAAAGGGAAAAGTGATGCCCGCGGCGTGGAAGTCAGTCCACATGGCTTTATACATTTCGGTGCGTATTTCTCCCCTGATGTCGGGATCACTGAGCCAGACTCGCAGCTCCAAGTTGACGCCGTTGTCACCGTAACCCAGCAGGAAAGCCAGCGGTGGCGGGTTCTTCAGGACGCGTGGATTTTCCCGCGCGAGCCGCTCCAGCCGCTTCAGTGCCTCCTCCGGTTCGTCGTTGTAACTGATATCCACCGGAAGTCGCAGCCGGATCTTTCTGTCGCCCGCGTAGGACCAGTTGGTGATGTCGGACGTCAGAAGATTCTCATTCGGCACCAGGATGTCGAGCCCGTCCAGCGTGCGAATGACGATGTGACGCGTGTGCAGCGCCTTCACGGTTCCATAAGTTTCGCCATAGCTGATGACATCCCCCGGACGGATGGATCCTTCGAAAGCGAGAATAAATCCGCTGACAAAATTGCTTACCACGCGCTGCAGGCCTAGGCCGATGCCGACACCCAGTGCTCCGCCAAAGACGGCGAAGGCCGTGATGTCGATGCCCGCCGAAACCATGGCAACGAGCACGGCGACGGTGAGCAGAATAAACTTGATGAGCTTGGCCAGCGCAATTTTCATGCTTTCGTCGAGCGCGCGACTGCGTCCTACCCGGCTGCGAATGGCGTTGGACAGCCACAGGGCGACCAGCAGCATCACGGCAATGGACAGGGCGAAACTCAGGACATTCAGCAGGGACACGCGCACCGTGCCGAAGCTGAAGGCGTATTCGTCGAGCAGTTGCTCTATCCGAGGAAGCCATCCAAGAATATGGAAGGCAACCAGGGCCCAGATCGTGACTGTGAGCACGCCCTCCCAGGCCTTGAGCGGGCCGCCGGGATTGAGGCTGTGTCGCAGCACGAATACACCCATGCGGATCACCGCCAGGGCGCCGGCCAGGATCATGGCCGGGCGCAGCAGCGCGGTGTCCCAGCCGTGATGGCGCAGGACGGCGCTGCCGGCAAGCAGCCACACCCAAAGCATGAGCGGAATCAGGGCCAACGCCCCCGAGCGCATGGCGGTACGACGCATTCCCTCGTCGATGACGCCGGGCTGGATCATGGTCTGCAGGCGTGGCTGCAGCCAGTGTGCGATGAGCTTGACGACCAGCAACCCGGCGATGAATAGGCCGACCTGCCACCAAGTAGATGGCGAGTTCAGAAAATCGCGAATTAACTCGCGTGAGGGGAAGATTTGCAGCAGTTCCTGCATTGTTTGATGTTCTTTCCGGAGACGCCAGCGGCGCGCTGGCGGCTAGAATAGCGAGTCATCCGGGCAAAAAAAAGCCCGCGATGCGTTGCGGGCTGGAGGAGTAGGGCGACTAATTTTTTATTAGGGCTTTCTATTAGGGCTTTACGTAGGAGTAACCCTGTGACTGAAGGTGGGCGATTTCCGCCACGCCGCTGGGAACGATATCCTTTTCGCCGACGTCATAAAGATCAGTTTTGTAATTGAGCTTCTTGCCCTTGAGGGTGTTGGCGCAGACGTTGAAATGGATGCCCTGGCGCTTCAGGTTGGCGACCTTGTCCGCCATATCTGGTTTCGTTTGCGCCAGCTTCAGCAGCGTGACGCCCGGACCGTGCATGACGACGCGCAGATCGAGGTTTTCCTTTCCTACGGCATTAATGTGATTCTGGATATTTCTCATGGCACCTGTCAGTTCTTTCTCATCAGCATAGTTGATGTGATAGACGACTTTTTGTTTGCCATAAGCTTCCGCGAAAGCCGCGCTCAGGCCGCCGAGACTGAGTATGGACATGAGAGCGACGATAAGTAGTTTCCTCATAACATTTCTCCTGACATAAATGGTTGTAATGTAACTAGACCTGGATATAGGCCCAGCCCTGGTGTTGCCGGCGCATGATCTGCGCCACGCCAGAGTCGATGACGACCACGCCCGGCAATAGCTTTGCCGTCACGCCTTGTTCCTGCTTGACACGATCAATGGTGTTTTGGCAGGCGACGAAGGTGAGGTCGAGATATTCTTTCTGCATACGCTGGATGCGATCGGCGAACGGCGAAACATCCGCCATCAGCAGGCTCAAACCCGATCCGTTCGTGATCACTTCCACACGCGCTTTTTGATGCGTGCGGCGGTAGAGCTGCATCAGATTTTCCACTTCGTCCAGCACGGTCTTGAGATGTCCCATTTCGTCGTCGCTGACGTGGAACAGAACCTTGGCCAGGTCTTCAGACCCCGGCTTAGCCTGGGCGACAACGGCATTCTGCGGCGAGTTTGCCTGCGGATGCAGGAACCACCCGCCCAGGCCGCCGACGACGAGCGCGATCCCGGCAGCGACAGCGGTGGAGCATTTCTGTCTGGTGACGACGGCTGACACGCACGGCGCGGGCGCGGGAACATTGCGATAGGCCAAGGCCACCAAGTCACGGACTTTGCGCAGCTCACACACTTGAATGTTGAGCGCCTCGTCTTCGGCCAGGCGGGCGTAGACCTGCGCTTTTTCTTCAGGCGTCAGTTCGTCGTCCACGAAGGCGCTTATGAATTCATCAGAAAATTTTTGTTCTTTGTTCATTTGATTCTCCGGAGTTTAACTTCATCGGCAGCGACTCTCGGTGCCAGCTCAGTCAACAGATCCTTGAGAGCATATCGCGCCCGACACAGGCGACTCATGACGGTGCCGATCGGAACGTTCAGGATCTGCGCCACTTCCATATAGCTGAGTCCTTGGATGTCCACCAGGGTAACGACCTGGCGTTGTCCTTCCGCTAATTTGGCGATGGCCGCCCTCACTTTGAGGACGATTTCCTGCTCACTGCTCTCCTTCTCCGGGGTGGATTCATGAATTATTGTATTTTCATCGACTTCTTCCGTCGCGCGCTGGCGCCGGAAATGATCGCGGTAACAATTCGCCAGGATGCTGTACAGCCAGGCATCCCCCGCGCTTGGATCGCGCAGCTGGCTGGACTTTCGCAAGGCCTTCGCCAGGGTTTCCTGCACTAGGTCATCGGCCAGCGCCGTGCTGTGTGTCCAGGCGTAGGCAATGCGATAAAGCCGCTGACGATGCTGCTCCAGTATTGCCTTGGATTCGCGGCTGCGACCAAAAAAGTGAAAAACATCCATTCGGTAAACTGTTATTTCCGGTTGAGAAACCTAATAAGGGAGACGGGAGGACATGCGGGTTTATTCCCTTCGATTGTACAGTAAAAGTACCTGAAATAAGGCAAATCACCTTGTTTCGGGTTTATTGAGAGAAATATCTTCTTCGATCAGGCCCTGTTCCGGACGCCGTTGACCATCGAGGAGCACACGCCCCTGATCCACCGAGAGCCGGTTATTCAGAAACCATTCAATCGCTAGGGGATATATCCGGTGTTCTTCGGCCAGCACGCGTTCGGCCAAGATTTCAGGTGTATCGTCGGGTAAGACCGGGACCGAGGCTTGAATGATCACCGGACCGCCATCCACCTCGTGCGTAACGAAATGCACACTGGCGCCATGGAATTTCGCTCCGCCCGCCAAGGCGCGGGCATGAGTGTTAAGTCCTGGAAACGCCGGCAACAGCGAAGGGTGAATGTTCATAAGGCGTTCGTGGTAATGACCGATGAAGGCATCGCTCAGGATGCGCATGAAGCCGGCGAGCGTCACCAACCGCGGCTGGTAGGCATCGATTTGCTGCATGAGCGCGTGATCAAACTCCTCGCGTGACGGGTAATCGCGATGATCGATGACGTGCACCGGGATCCCGGCCGTGCGTGCGCGGGCCACGGCCGGCGCTCCGGGTTCATTGCTGATAACGGCAAGTATTTCAGCCGGCAATTTCCCATCGCGTATCGCATTGATGAGAGCTTGCAGATTGCTTCCGCGCCCCGATACCAGAATTACCACGCCATTCCGGGGCGTTCCATGTCTGGGGGCGGACTGATTTGTTGATGAATGCGGTAATGTCAAAATGGTGTGTTCTTTCTGGAGCGTCCGACCGCCATTGCCTATAGAGCTTTCGTCTCGGGCCGTGGCGCTATGTTTAATTGAGAATGACGACCTGATCTTCTTCCGAGCGTGTCTCAACGTGACCGATGATGGTCGCGGATTCTCCTGCCGCGGTCAGGAGCTTCAAGGCTTTCTCGGCGTCGCCCGCGTCAAGCGCCAGCACCATGCCAACTCCACAATTGAAGGTGCGATACATCTCGAAGTCCTCGACCCCGCCCATCTCCTGCAACCAGTCGAATACGGGGGGACGTTTCCAGGCACGAGCATCGATCACAGCGCACATTCCTGCGGGCAGGACGCGCGGTACGTTCCCGGGCAATCCGCCGCCTGTGATATGCGCCGCAGCATGTACCGGAAGCTCACGCAGAAGTCCGAGCAGCGGTTTGACATAGATGCGTGTGGGTTCCAGCAGTATTTCTCCCAGGGGACGTTTGTCCAGAGCTTGATTGAGTTCGATCTTACGCAGCTTGATAATTTTGCGGATAAGCGAATAGCCGTTGGAATGTGGTCCGCTGGAGGCGATGCCAATAAGTGTGTCGTTGTTCTTGACCATTGATCCATCGATGATTTTTGATTTCTCCACAACACCCACAGTGAAACCCGCCAGATCGTAGTCACCCTCGCTGTACATCCCTGGCATTTCGGCGGTTTCGCCACCCACGAGCGCGCAGCCGGCTTGGCGGCAACCTTCGCCGATACCCTTGATCACTTGCTCGGCGATAGGCTTATCGAGTTTGCCTGTGGCGAAATAATCGAGGAAAAAAAGGGGCTCGGCGCCTTGAACGATAATATCGTTCACACACATCCCCACCAGATCGATGCCGATGGTATCGTGACGCTTAAGCTCGATGGCGAGCTTGAGTTTGGTGCCGACGCCGTCGGTGCTTGAGACCAGCACCGGCTCGCGGTATTGGCCCGGGGGAATCTCGAACATGGCCCCGAAACCGCCAACCCCCGCCAGCACTCCGGGCCGTTGGGTGGTACCCGCAATCGGCCGGATGGCCTCGACCAGGGCATCGCCGGCATCGATGTCCACGCCGGCATCGCGGTAGGTGAGGGAAATACGCGGTTTGTTCAAATCGGGCTCCGGAGTACGTCAGGGATGCGTATGGTAGGGCGAGCCGGAGTTCGCGTAAACCTCTCGCGGAGGCCGATATCCGGGGCGGGGAGCGGGATAGGCAAATAACGGATCCACCATTGACTCGGGGAGCAGCTCTGATGGAAATAGACCGGCTCCGGGTCGTCCTGTCATTATAATGGCTTGTGGCGGTATCCGACGCGCGCTGGCGCTGAAAATGCACGGTCGGGTAGACTCATGCCATGCGAGCGAAACCATGTTAAGCCTGTCCCAACTCCCTAACCTGATTACAATTGCCCGCATCGCCATGGTGCCGGTGCTTATTCTGCTGCTGAAGGACGAAAAGTATGCCGCCTCACTGGCGGTTTTCGTCATTGCCGGTGTATCCGACGGACTAGACGGTTACATTGCCAAGCGCTTCCATTTCCAAAGCCGTCTGGGCTCCATCCTCGATCCGATTGCCGACAAGATCCTGCTGCTGTGCAGTTACGTGATGCTGGTACTGCTGAACCACATCCCGTTCTGGCTCATGCTTACGGTGGTTTTCCGCGATCTCCTGATCGTGGGGGGTTATCTCATCTACACCTCGATGATCGGGCCGGTGCACATGAACCCCAGCTGGCTGAGTAAATTCAATACCTTTCTCCAAATATCGCTGGTCATCATCATTCTGGGGCAGCAGACGCTGGGTCTGGTGTACGCACCGCTGGTCGAAATGCTGATTTACGGAGTGCTGTTGTCCACGGTGGTCAGTGGCGCGCACTATCTTTGGATCTGGCTGGTGATGAAGGATGTCGAACTCGTGAAGGAGCGTCATGACTGACACCCGTCTCCTGTTCCAGCTGGCTCTGGTGGCGGGTGCGGCCTGGGTGATTTACCTGCTGGCGCCGATGCTGACGCCATTCCTGGTCAGCGCGCTTCTGGCCTATCTCGGCAATCCCGCGGTGAACTGTCTGGCACGCTGGCATTTCCCACGACCGCTGGCGGTGGCGCTGGTATTTCTACTGTTCCTGCTGCTCGTGATCGTGCTGTTGTTTTTCCTGATTCCCGCGCTACAGGCACAGATAACTTCTTTCATCACCAAAGCGCCGTCCTATTTTGATTGGCTGCAGCACACCGCACTGCCACGACTACAGGCCTTACTGGGTATCGAGTTATCGCTGGATGTCACGGCGCTTCGCCAGACGCTGCTCGGGCACTGGCGCGAGGTGGGTGATTGGGCGACCGCGTTTCTCCTTTATATCACCCGTTCAGGCTTGAGCATTATCGGTTGGTTGGCGACGGCGCTGCTGGTCCCGGTCGTTACCTTTTACCTGCTCCTGGATTGGGACGGGGTGCTCGCGCGCGTGTTGAGCCTGTTCCCGTCGCGGCGCCGCCACCAGGTGGCGGCGCTCGCGCGCGAAAGCGACGAAGTGCTGGGGAGTTTTCTGCGTGGCCAGTTGTTGGTCATGACCGCGCTGGCGGTGGTTTATTCCGTCGGCCTGACGCTGGTTGGGCTGGATCTGGCACTACCGATCGGCATCGTGGCGGGTCTCGTCAGTTTCGTGCCTTATCTCGGTTTCATCCTCGGCTTGTTGTCGGCGGCGATCGCGGCCTACCTGCAGTTTCAGGATCCCATGATCCTGCTCGGCGTTGGCATCGTTTTTCTCGCTGGACAGATGCTCGAAAGCCTGTGGCTTACGCCGAAGTTGGTAGGAAACCGGATCGGGTTGCACCCGGTGGCGGTTATCTTCGCCGTCATGGCAGGTGGACAGCTTTTCGGTTTTACCGGCATTCTCCTGGCCTTGCCGACGGCGGCGGTGTTGAAAATCTGGTTGCGCCATCTGCGTGACTTCTCGCCCGGACAGGCCAACGGTCAATCTGTCCGGAAACGCCGTAAGATGAAGAGGCCCTCGCCATGAGCCATCAACTCTCGCTCAATCTCCGGCTCAAGGACGGAGCTTCTTTTAGTAACTTCTTGGCGGGACCAAATCGAGAGGTGCTGGAGCAATTGCGCACCGCCGTGGTGACGGCCGCCACTCAATCGAGTGCCAAGGGAACAATTCTGTATCTGTGGGGGCCCGAGGGCTCGGGCAAGTCTCACCTGTTGCAGGCCGCATGCCGGTTGGTGCAGGAACTTGGCCTGGCACCGGTGTATGTTCCACTCGCCGATGTCGTGGTTCTGTCACCGTCGTTGCTGGAAGATGTCGAAGCCGCGTCTCTGGTTTGCCTGGATGACGTGGAACGCACGGCTCGTCTTCCTGAGTGGGAAGCAGCGCTGTTCACGCTCGCTGAACGCCTGCTCGCCGCCAGTGGCATGTTGGTTATTGGCGCCTGCGCGCCGCCGGATAGGATTGGACTGCGGCTTCCCGATCTGATCAGCCGGCTCGCGTGGGGCGCGACCTATGCCATGCAACCCTTGAGCGACACGGAGAAACTGGAAGCCGTGAAACTGCGCGCGCACCATCGTGGTTTCAACATGCCTGAGGATGTGGCGCGGTACATCCTCAATCGCTACCCACGCGATCTGCGGTCGCTTTTTGATCTGCTGGAGCGAATTGACCAGGCCTCGCTGGCAGAGCAGCGGCGCGTGACCATTCCCTTCCTGCGCGAGCTCGAAGAGGCGATCCGCGAGAATACTGAGACCGCCTAAAGGATTTTCAGCACGTTTTCTGGTGGACGACCCAAGGCGGCCTTATTGCTGGTCACCACGATCGGACGTTCCATCAGGCGCGGGTATTTCACCATTGCACGGATGATCTCCGCGTCAGTTACATTCGTAGTGTCGAGCTTCGCCTTCTTAAATTCCTCCTCCTTTTTACGCACCAGCTCCCGAGGCGTCATCCCAAGAAGCTTGATCAGTCGCTTGAGTTCCACTTCCGTCGGAGGTGTGACGAGGTATTCAATGACTTTCGGTTGGATACCGTGTTTTTCCAACAACGCCAGGGTCTGGCGTGATTTCGTGCAGCGGGGGTTGTGGTAGATCGTGACGGACACAGGGCCTCCGGGACAAGGAAGAAAGGTTGGTTGTACGATTTTGAACGCTGCCACGGCCGTCGGCAAGTGCTGCTACCGGATATTCGACTAACATAAGAGCATGAACTTTTTCCGGGCCATTCCGCGGTTGACACGCTGGGTTGTGCAGCGGTTCCGCGAGGACCGCTGCATGCGTGTGGCCGGATCACTTTCCTTTACCACGTTGCTGGCGATGGTGCCGATGACAGCCGTCACGTTCGCACTGTTTTCCCATTTTGAAATATTCCAGTCATGGATGCGAATGACGCTTGGATTCTTTTACGGCAATTTTGTCCCGGCCACGGGCGAAGCGGTAAGTCACTATATTCAGGAATTCGCCGCCAATGCCGGTAAACTTACCGCCTGGGGCATGTTGCTGCTCTTCCTAACCTCGCTCATGGTCATGGCCACCATCGAGCGTGTATTCAATGACATTTGGCACGTGCCGCAGACCCGACGGCGCCTGCACCGCTACTTGAGTTATGGCGTACTGCTGGTGCTGGGTCCGGTGCTGATGGGGATCAGCCTGTCGTCGACCTCATACCTATTTTCCATGCCTCTGTTTTCGCGCCATACGACGTTGGGCGAACTGAAGATTTTTCTTCTGGCGGCTGCCCCTGTCATCTTTGAATGGTTGGCGTTCTGGCTGCTCTATGTCGTCGTGCCAAATTACCGGGTGCGATGGCGTCATGGCCTAATCGGAAGTTTGTTGACCACGCTGCTGTTCGAAGTCGCCAAGCGCGGTTTCGCCTATTTCGTGACGCACTTCACGAACTATACAGCTCTCTATGGGGCGGTCGCGGCGCTGCCGGTGTTTCTGGTCTGGGTCTACTTGTCGTGGACCATCATCCTGCTGGGGGCGGTGGTCACGGCGACCCTTCCGGAATGGCGCCGGCCGCAGGCGGTGCGCGAGTGGCGCCGACGCCGACCGGTCTGACCGGGTTCACGCGTTCTGGATATCGAAACTGAATTGTTCGAAAGCCTGACTGGCTTCGATGAGGCGGGTGGGTGTAATTCGGTAAAGCCGATATCCGTTATCCATGAAAACACTGAGCTCCGGTTTGAACACACCGCGGTGCGTGATCAGGGTTTGCGTTTGCTTAAGTGGCTTAATCTCCGGGAGCAGCAGTGCCGGCAGGAAATCGCTCTCCTGGCCATTCTCATTCACAGTTTTTATGACAACCGGGTTGGCGCTGGGAGCAAGATGCTGGACGCCAATCTCGATGTTCGAAATTCCGTTGCTGCGTACCCAACGGATAACGCCAACGGTCCAAGGATTGCCTTCGCCGGATGTGCGGGTGATCATGATATCGCCGACCTGAATATGAAGTTGGATTTTTCCTCTTATGGAAAGTGAAAGCCCGCCGGCGCCTTCATCCTCGACATCCCAGATGGACAATTCACGTCCGGGAATTTGGACGTCTTTATGTTTGAATCCCTCCGAGGCGAGCACGGTGCGTTGAGGAACGGGACCCACGAAGGTTGAGCTGACGACGAATTTTTTTCCACCATTCATCCAATAGTTGATCCGGTCCATGCCAATGGCAATTTCCACCCGGTGTCCAATCTCCTTGCTACGGCGAAAAGCTCGTTGCGGATTCACGCCCCAATCATTGACCAGCCGCCGAAGCAGGTCCTGACCGCATTCCCGGAAAAAGTTTTCTGGCAAGCCCTCGGCAGGCGGCATTTCGCCTTTGACGAGGAGGGTCAACTGGGCGTGCAGCTGGCGCGCCAACTCGATCGTGTTCAGAAGGCGGTAGCGTTTCGAATTCTCCGGGACGGTGCCAGTGGTGTAGGCGATGCCGGCGTGGTCGTTCTGCAGATCAATCAGAAATTGGCAAGTGGGGTTGTAGTCGCTGGTTGCTTCCGTCAGCTGGGCCAAAGGCGCCCAGCGGTCGAGATATTGATGCGTCCAATCGATCATCCGGGGTGGCAGGTGATAAGGGTCGCTGAAATGAAGCAACAAAGCCTGCTTGTACGCATGGTTCACGCAGGTCTTCGGTACCGCCTTGTTCAGCTCATCGACAATGACAATTTCGCCCAAGCCTAATTCTTCCGCACGAGCATAAAGCGCGTGAATTTCCTTCCAGGTATTCTGGGGACAGGGTGAATAGGTCTGGTAGGCAGCCCCAAGTTCACAACACAGGTATCGAATTGCGCGCTGGATCGCCAATGCCAGGAAAGCCTGTTCCTCCGCGCCTGGCAAAATCGTGGTCGACACGTTCATGGCGATGCGCTTGTATCCATTCGCCATTTCCATGTGTAACTGGCGGTTCTGTTCGGCGATGCTCTTGTGCTTTTCGGAAAGTGGCAGCGGCAACCCGGAGTATTGCTTGGTAAATTCCAGCGAAAGCTGGCTCACCGGGTAGCGAAACAGTTCCAGTATCTGCAGGCGGAGTTTGTCATCAAATTCGACACGGTTATGAATCGAAAGCGTGGAATGCAGCTTGCGGCCGGTCTCGGAGGTATTGAGCAGAGGCAATTCCTCGAGCCACTTTTTTACCTTTTGGGGTTCCAGCTCGATTTCATCGGCGCGACGCGCCGTCAGCGTGGGTAGGACCAGCGTCAGAGACATTCAGTATCAACTAGTTAGTGCCGAATTAGCCTCCTTGAAGTGTAGTCGCCACTTCGGGGATTCTCCATCTGTGCAATCAGGCGAAAGACTTAAAGCCCGGAGATCATTAAGGCGAAATCAGCGGCGGGACGGGGTGATATTGCCGTTGATCGCAGCGCGTTCGACCAGCCGATCGAATTCCGCGATGCTCATCAGGCCCTTTTCGGCGACGATGTCCCGCACCGGCCGTCCGCTGCGCTCGGATTCCTTGGCGACCTCGGCAGCGGCGCTGTAGCCGATGGAGGTGTTGAGTAGGGTAGCCAGGCCCACGCTGGTGTGTGCCAGCTCGCGACAGCGATCGCGATTGATTTTGATCCCACGTAGCCCCTTGTCAGTCGCAGCATTCATGGCCTGGGTGATCCAGTCCATGGCATCAAAGAGGGCCGAACCCAACGCCGGCATCATGACATTGAGTTCCAACTGACCCGCCTGCGACATCAGGGCAATCGCGTGATCCTGCCCCTGAACCTGATAGCACACTTGGTTGAGCATCTCGAACATGACCGGATTAACCTTACCCGGCATGATCGAAGACCCAGGTTGAACTGCCAAGAGCTGGATTTCAGCAAAACCCGTGCGTGGACCGGAGGCCAGCAAGCGCATGTCGTTGGCGATGCGCGTCAGTTCCAGGGCGAGCGTGCGGATAGCATTGGAGAGCTGCTGCAGATCGTGCATGGACTGCATCTGGGCCGCGAGGTTGTCGGCGACACGGATAGGTTCGCCGGTAAGTTTTGCTAGTTCTTTGGAGACACTCGTGGCGTATTTGGGAACGGTATTAAGTCCGGTACCCGCCGCGGAACCGCCCAGCCCGATCTGGCACAAGAGGGGAACGGTTTCACGGATTTGAATTGCACTGCGGCGCAGGATCCAGGCGTAAGCGGCGAATTCCCGTCCGAGCGTGGTCGGAACCGCGTCCTGCAGATGGGTGCGTCCGCTTTTGACGGTTTTTGTCTCGCGTTCCGCGATGGTTTCATAGGCGTCCGCCATTCTGTTGGCGGCATCAAGTAGCCTCGGAAGCTTGGCAAGGGCGGTGAGGCGGATCGCTGTCGGGATGGTGTCGTTGGTGCTCTGACCCATGTTCACGTGGTCATTGGGATGCACCGGTCTGTAATCGCCTTTTTTTCCTCCCAGGGCAACGTTTGCGAGATTAGCAATAACCTCGTTGGTGTTCATATTGTGCGAGGTCCCGGCGCCGGCCTGAAAGCGGTCCACGACGAATTCCTCGTGATATTCTCCACTAATTATCGTGTCGGCCGCTTTGAGGATGGCCTTGGCCAGGCGCCCTTCCAGGGCGCCGGCGGACTGGTTGATTACCGCGGCCGCGCGCTTGATGCGGACATGAGCGATAATGAAGTCGGAATCAGGTCGTCGCCCGGAAATTGGGAAGTTTTCCACGGCTCGTGCCGTCTGTATGCCATACCAGGCGTCGGCCGGTACCGGATATTCGCCCAGCGTGTCTTTTTCAGTACGGAATTTTTTGCTCATGGCGGACTCCAATTGGATTACGGATTATAGAGTTGGCGCTGCCGGAATGCATCCGGAGCGATTCATGTATATTGATGGTGTATTAATAGGAGGCTAGCGTGTTTCAACGAATCAGATGGTTGGCTGTATTGTTCATGATCCCGGCATTGGTGATGGCGGCGGGTCCGGACTTGCGGCTCAAAGACGTGGAGGGCAAGGAGCACAATGTCAACGAATACATCGGCCAGGGAAAATGGACCGTGGTGGCGGTCTGGTCCGCCGATTGTCCCATCTGTCGGCGTGATATCCATCATATGACCTTTTTCCACGATGATAATCGGAAGAAAAACGCCACCGTGCTCGGCCTGTCGATCGACGGCTACGATAATCGCGCCAAGGCCAAGGGATTTATCGAGGATCAAAGCCTGAACTTTCCCAACCTCGTCGGCGAGGTGGACGACGCCATGCGTCTCAGCAAGACCATGTTCATCGGCACCCCAACTTACTATTTCTTCTCTCCAGAAGGCAAGTTTATGGCGCAGCGTATCGGTCCCGTCACGCAACAGCAGGCGGAACATCTCATCCGTGAATTGGAAAAGCAGCCTCAGGCAACTATCAAAGGATGACGGCGCATCTCTGGAAATGAGCTGCTG